>JAKMGR010000628.1 GCA_022424805.1 Verrucomicrobiales bacterium | reverse complement strand
GGGAAATCTCCAGGTCATCCAACTCGAAATGTCGCTGGAATTCATCAAACGCCGCAGAGAACAAAGCTGAATCCAGCTGGACCCCACTCACAAGAACTGCCTGCAAATCACCACTCAAGCCCGGGGCGACTGGTTGCAACAAGTCTAGCTCTGTTCGGGCCCATGTTCCTTTCCCTGACATCAACGGCTCCACTCCATCCGGCCAATTCACCCGAAAGCGCAGGCCGGCTTTCCGCTCCAATCGCGGACGAAACGGCAGATGAGAAAGGCGCAGGGAATCGCCACGACCAAGAGAAACTCCCTCATGCCCGGGAATGGTGGAGAGAATCCGGGACAAGTCGTCAGTCGTGACCGACAACATCCCCGGAACGGTTTCCGGTGAGATGCGCTGCAAGACGCAATAGAGAGCTGTGTCTGCCGCGTCGAAAAAGAGCGAAGTCGATTTTGGAATCGCTGCAAGGAGGCAGCGCTCGCCCTCGATCGAGATTTCGACGCCTAGTGTAACCCGACCTTTTGCCCAGGCATCAGTAAGATTGGGAGGTAGCACCAGATGCAAAGTTGCCGACTTCGTATCATCATCGGCTTCGTCGCGGACTTCCGGCCAGTCGGCGGACAACTTCACTTTCTGCTCACCTGCAGAAGCCGTCGCTGCCTCTGGCTTCCGTTTTTCTGTCGGCTCCAAAATTTCCAACCCAAGCGCCAGCGCATGCGCGCAAATGATCCCCTCCCGCCTCGCTCGATAGCAGGGGCAATGGTTTTCCATTTCCGTTCGCGAATGGATTTCCAAACGCGTCCGAAAGGTCTTTCCCTTGTCCTTCACGAGTCCTTCGAGAAGGCCGTTTTCATAAGACGCCTCATCAATCTTTCCGGCCGCATGGAGCGAACGGGCTTCCTTCATCTCCTTCCAACCACCGGAATCAGAGAGAAATTTTCGACTAAGCGCAACAGGATCAGGCATTAGCCCGGAACTTGATAGGGTTAGGTCAAGGATTCAACCCTGTTAGGTCTCTCATTCAACCCTGTTCGTTTCGTTCCGTCGACTCCTGTTTCCTCTTTGGCTAAGCAAACGCACGTGAGATTTGTAGTAGCCACCCCCTTCTGTGCCCCCTATATTTTGAAAAATGAGGGATATGCTGATTTTTGTCGTTATCGGAGGAGGAGTATTTTGTGCCTTCCTGATTGGCTCTTACAACAGTCTCGTTGCGAAACGAAACATGGTGCGCAATGCGTTTTCCAGCATCGATGTAAACCTTCGCAAACGACACGATCTGATTCCTGCTCTTGTTGAAACGGTAAAAGGATTTGCGAAACACGAAGAGCAGACCTTTACCCGCCTTATCGAAGCACGGCAGGAAATCCGGTCAGGAAATCTATCAAACTCGGAAAGACTTCGGGTCGAGGAGCAAATCGGACCGGGGATGCACCGGCTCATTGCCGTGGCTGAGGACTACCCGGAGCTGAAATCGAGCGATCACTTTCTCCATCTCCAGCGCACCCTGAACGAGATCGAGGAGCAGATCTCAGCGGCTCGTCGCGCCTACAACGCTGCCGTTTTTGAAATCAACAACTCGGTCGAAAGCTATCCCAGCAATCTGATCGCAAACGCATTTGGATTCCAGTGTCACGACTTCTTCGAAGCCGATGCTGATTCGCGTGGCTCTGTGAACGTTTCTCTGTAACGATGCGGAATATCGATCAGGTCATTGACCAGCTGCTGCAAGCCCTGACCGATCTGGAATCGGGGCGGAAAGATTACATCAGTCGTCGCAGCCGATATCTCGTTCTGCTGATCAGTCCTCTCGCCCTGCTGATTTTCGTTGCATTGACTTCGAGTCAGAAGATCCCCTGGTTCATCGGTGCAGGGGCTTGGTTCGTCATCGGAACGATCATCTACCAGGTCAGGGTGGCGTCGCTGGGACATGAGTATATTCGTCATTACAAAAAAACCGTCATTCCCGCACTCCTGAGTGCCATTGATCCCAATCTCGTTTACAACCCTGACGGCGGCATATCTTCCTCTACTTTCGTCGACACAGAGTTGTACACGACCCATCCGGATCGCTATTCAACAGAGGATTTGATCGAGGGAAACTACGGCAAAACCTTTCTTCAACTTGCCGAAATTTGTGCAGAAGAACGACGGTCGCGGAAGGATAGCGATGGCCGTAGGGAAACGTACTATGTCAACATTTTTATCGGGCTATTTCTCATCGCCGACTTCCACAAACATTTTCATGGGCGAACGTTTATTCTTCCTGACAACAGCGAAAAGTCATTTGGCGGAGTCGCCCGCTTTTTTCAGAAAATGGGAGGTCGCCGGGAAACCAATCT
>JAKMGR010000597.1 GCA_022424805.1 Verrucomicrobiales bacterium | reverse complement strand
AGACTCCGTCCGCACCATAATCTTCGGCCCACCTCGTGGATCGAGTAAGCGTTCGTGGAAGAATGTTGTCTTCGCGTGGCCACCTGAGGCCAGAGTAGCCCTGCCACCCCACCGCTCCGGCACGACTTTGAAATCGCGCCCAGCCTGATTGCTAAACACTGGTCCCTGTGCAATCACCACCATCAGCCGAAAATCGATTTCCGGGTCGGCTAAAGGCGCACGGTATCCCCTCTTCTCACGGTGAATTCCGTTTGGCCGTAGGGATTGATGAACCGCGCCTGGTGAGTGGGCATTTCCCAAGCCCTCCCTTGATTGAACCAACGAGACTCTCGGCCTCATTCACATCAAGGATCTGATCACGTTGATCGGGAAGAAGGACGCCGATCTGACCTCGATCGGGCGCGATCTGGTGCCGGTGCCGGAGATGATGCCGCTCGACCGGTTGCTGAAGTTCTTTTTGAACCGGCACGCGCATCTCGCGCTCGTGGTGGTCGAGTTTGGCGGCGCCCTCGGAATCGTGACGCTGGACAATGTGCTCGAAGAGCTCGTGGGCGAAATCCAGGACGAATTCGACGAGGACGAGCGGGAGTTTCTGCGCGTCAACGACGACGAATTTCTCGTGGAAGGAACGCTCGGGCTTTATGAGCTCACCGATCACGCCGATCTCGATCTCGAGAGTGCGGATGTGAGCACGGTGGGAGGCTACGTGACGCACATGATGGGGCACTTGCCCAAGATCAGCGAGAGCGTGGACATCGAAAATTACGAGGTGACGATCACGAAGACCGACGGCAAACGCGTCGTCCAGATGCGCTTCGTGCGGAAGGAGAAGCCGCGGGAGAGCGGTGCCGAGGCCGAGGTTGATGACGATGACGATGTCGATACGGGGATCGAGGTGGATGCCGAGGTCAAAGCGGAGGTTGGAGCAGAAGCCAAAGCGAAAACCGAAGTGGTGAAGGAGGAATAGGTTGCCTCACGTGGCATGGGCTTCCAGCCCATAGAAATAGGGTAATAGGGGGACAGGCCTTAAGAATATTGGATTGAGGATGTCAGATTTCTGCCTTTCGATTTCAGATAACCACGATCTCTACGCCCCATCGAACATCTAATCTCTAACATCCAGGCTCTCGTCGAGTGGACTCACGACTCCAAGGCCATTCGCCCCGGTTGCCACGTGAAGATAGATCTCTGTCGTGGTGATGCTGTCGTGCCCAAGCAAGTCCTGGATGATCTTCAAATCAGCGCCGCCTTCCAGCAAGTGAGTTGCGAAACTGTGGCGCAAGGCATGACTGGTCACCCTTTTCTCAATCCCCGCAGCTGCTACAGCACGCTTGATCGCGGAGTTGTACACGGTCCCATGCAAATGATGTCGCCGCCGGACTCTACATTCCGGATCAATCGAAGTCTGCCGCGCGGGAAATAACCAAAACCAATCAAAACTTTCCGGCGCTTTTCGGAACTTTCTTGCCAACGCCCCGGGGAGATAGACGCCCGCCAGTCCAGCCTCGCGGTCTTTCTGCCACAGCGCACGCGCTCTCTCAATCTGCCGGGCCAGTTCCTCCCGCAGGACCTTCGGGATCACGGTGACTCGATCCTTGTCCCCTTTCCCTTGCCGCACGGTCAGCATGCTCCTTTCCACATCCACATCCTTGATTCTAAGCCGAACCAACTCTGACAATCGTAGACCCGCACCGTATTGCAGACGGGCCGCGAGACCATAGCGATCGGAGGATGATTCCAGTTGGCCGATGACCCGGTGGGTTTCCGGCTTCGAAAGCACCACCGGCACCCGCGCGTCTGTCTTGCGCATTTTCACTCCGAACACCGGATCCTCGATGCCACAGACATGCTTGAAGAAAAACGCAAGTGCATTCAGCGCCTGCTTCTGCGTCGAGTAAGCACAATCCTCTTCCTCGACCACGGAGGTCAAAAAATGCGTCGCGGTATCCACTTCCATCACCTTGCGCTCACCGCCGGCAAAATTCGCATAGCGCGCCGCCCAAAGGCCGTAAATTTGTTTGGTTCGGCGCGCCAGACCCCGGCGCCCGCCCGCCGATTGCACCGCAGTCCGGACACGTTCCGCCAAGCTGCGGTGGTCCGCGCCCGCCTCCGAGCAGGCGCTCAGCCAATCGAGATACCAGCGGATCGCATCGGCCCATTGTTCCAATTGCCAGGGCTCTCGAGGTCGGTCCTCGCGAAGCACATCCCGGCGCCAGAATTCCTTCGCTCCCGATTCATTTGCGTCAAGATGATGTCGCAGGCGGAAATTTTCGAACCATTCCAGAACCAGTAAAAAGCCGGAGCGTTCCGCGTTTGTCAGCCCCCGGAACTCGGCGAGATCCTTCCTCCAGCACCAACGTGTCGTTGCTGTTTTCATGAACACCATCACATCGACTTTCGACGCCGAAGTCAACCCTGAGGGTGTTCAAATGAACATTTGGCGATGACTCTCTCGCGCCCTGCGCAATTCGGAGCTGGAAGTTAGCAAAGCGGCGTTGCTTCTCTGCTCTGATATCCGGGCTCAAACGACAGTGATATCAGGAAAGTCAACTCACCCCCCTTCGAACTGCATCCATGCGCTGGATTTACTCATTCTTCAGGGGAAAATCCTTGAAGAACAGGGGCCTGGCGGAGATTCTAATTTCAATGCCACCTCCTGATATCAATTCTTGAGGTGATACGAATAAATACTGTTCGCTAAATAAAGTTCCCCGCCGTGCGCTAGGACGGACTCGGGATAAAAACCATCGGAGCCACTTCGGACGATCCAACGATACATGCAGCAGGGGGCGATATTCCCCGCAG
>JAKMGR010000129.1 GCA_022424805.1 Verrucomicrobiales bacterium | reverse complement strand
AAGAGCTCCGCATGACTCTCACGATGCAGAAAGACACCCTCACTGAGCGCCAGAACAAGAAAGCTGAGTTGGTTGCGCAGATGGAGGCAGCGAATCAGGCGAAACAGGTGCAGATTTCCAAAGTTCGCGAGGAAGAGAAATACCAAAACCAGCGCGCCCAGAAGCTCGCAGTCGGTGGTCTCGTTGCCACGGTGATCGCGGTCAACGACGAGTGGGGATTTGTGATGGTCAATGCGGGTCAGACTCACGGAGTTAGCCCGGATGCCTCCCTCCTTGTGAAACGCGGTAATTCGCGCATCGGACGTCTTCGCATTGTGAATCTGGAAGCTACCAGCACAGTCGCAGATGTGGTCGACGATTCAATCGTCCCCGGCATCAATGTGCAGCCTGGCGACAAAGTGATTTTCGAGACTTCGAACTAACTCGGAGCTCTCCTCTTTTCAGCCAATCCATGAAATCTCTTTCAAGAATCTCATTTGCTGCAATCGCGCTGGTTGTGCTCACTCTGAGTTCCTGCGAAACAACCGGCGATCCGGAGCCGCAGCGAGAGAAACTCTCCAGCATGCCTCACAACATGCCACAGCCTTGGGAAGGACAGGCAGGGTTTCCCGGCCAAATGGGCCAAATGGGTGGAGGATACTAATCAAAAGCCCCCGCATATTTTGCACGGGGAGAAACCCACTTTCCCCACAAACAATTTCCTAACGTCCTGCCATTATGTCTGACGTAAACTAGAGCCTGCCACAAATGGGATTTGCCAGCGGATTTGATGCTGAGGAACGGGCTCAGTTGGGGAGCTTCTGAACGGGTTCCGATTTCTCATCCATTCTCAAGATTGATCGTTCGGATTCCCTGAAAGCAAGCCGCACCTCCCTATGCTGGAAACATTTACAAGTCCTCTTCCACCCGTTACCGGACTCGGGTCTGCTCTCGCGCTATTTTTTGCTCTCGTGATTGGCCACGCCTTCGCGGATTTCCCCCTTCAGGGAGAATTTCTTTCTCGCGGGAAAAATCGTCATAACGAGCCACCCAAACTCGCCGATGGAAAAGTGAGTCCGCCGAATCTCTGGATCTACCTGATGACCGCCCATTGCCTGATCCATGCCGGATTCGTCTGGGTTCTGACAGGCTCCATCATTTTTGCGCTCGCCGAGCTGATTCTTCACTGGGTGATTGATTCTCTCAAATGCGAAGGGGGAACAAGTTTCGCTACGGACCAATGGTTGCATGTGATCTCCAAGGCTGTTTTCGTCGTTATCCTCTGGTACGTTGGAGCGCAGTAGCCTGCACCTGTCCGGGTTTCACTTGAATACCGACCTTGAAAACCGCGCTGGGTGTCGGATGGTCTCGGCAATGAACGAACGCAGGCACTGGCTCGGATTTGCCCTCACCCTACTTCTCAGTATCTCCCCTGCAATTTCGCAGGACTCGGCAGAGGAAGATACAGGATTCAAAGAGATTGAACTCTTCACCGAAGTTCTTGAGACGATTCGGCAGGGCTATGTCGACCCAGAAAAGGTAACCTACGAAAAGCTGATCAGCAGCGCGCTCGAGGGAATGCTGGCCGATCTCGATCCGCATTGTCAGTTTATGCAGCCGAAAGTGTTGGAGCAACTCAAGCGCCATACCGACAGCACTTACGAAGGAATCGGCGTGACTATCTCAACCAAGAACGATGCTCTCACGATCGTAACCGTGCGCGAGGATGGGCCAGCTGGACGAGCTGGCATCCTTCCTGGAGATCATATCCTCAAGATCAACAACAAACTCACCGAAGACATCGGAATCACTCAGGCGGTAAATATGCTGCGAGGCAAACCAGGAGAATCTCTCAGATTAACCGTGCGCCGTCCTGCCACCCAAAAGCTACACGAGTTCGAGTTAAAACGCGAAGTCATCAAGCAATCCTCAGTCAAAGATATCAAAATTCTCCAGACAGAGCTCACCAGGCCCTATCGGATGGGCTATGCCAGAATTCTCCAATTCAGCGCGCCTACTGCGGAAGAACTGGCCGATGGACTCGACGAGCTTGAGCAGCAAGGGATGGACGCGTTCATTCTCGATCTTCGCAACAATCCCGGAGGCCTCCTGAACACCGCCATCGATATTTGTGGTGAATTCGTCGACGCAGGCACCGTTGTTCTGACAACCGAAGGAAAGCCAGGCTCAGGCGAGATCAAGGTCTACCGCACCACCGTTGAAAGCAAACGCCGCAAGCGTGACTATCCGCTCGCGATTCTGGTAAACCACTCATCCGCCAGCGCGTCGGAAGTGGTATCAGGTGCTCTCCAAGATCTGAAGCGATGCATCGTCGTCGGTGAAACCACCTTCGGAAAGGGCTCTGTTCAGTCCATCATCCCAATCGGCGAAGGTAAAGCGATTCGCATGACGACAGCCAAATACTACACCCCGAGCCATCGCACCATTCATGAAAACGGGGTTACGCCGAACATTGTGGCTACACTGACCCCAAGTCAGGAAGAAACCCTCGCTCGTTGGTTTCGCAGAGAAAATGCGTCACCGGCGGAGAAAAAGAAACTCGAAAGCTTTCGCGATCCACAACTGACCCGGGCCGTTGATGCAATGAAAGGTGCACTCGTGTATTCCGGAACCGAAGCTGGAGGAGAAAAAAAAGATCCGAAACCTGCTGCTGGGAAACAAAAGGCGAAAGGTGACCCTCAAAAGCCAAAAGGTGAGAAGG
>JAKMGR010000580.1 GCA_022424805.1 Verrucomicrobiales bacterium | reverse complement strand
AGTTATTGGATCCCATCAGGGTGAGTAAGATGACCTGGAACATCACCAGTCCGGAGACGAGTCCCCCGAGATTGAGGTTGAAAGTCATTGCCTCCTGCTCTTGCTCGAAGGCGGCTTTGGTATTGGGAACAGACTCGGATAGTCGTCGGGTCTGCTCAATTCCATCCAGTTCGAAAACCACTACGAGAATGGGAAACCCAACGAGGATTGCGAGCTGCAGGAGCATGCCACCCCAATCCCGGAAAAAGATTTTCCATCGTCGGCCAAACAGCGCAAAGAATTGGGCGACCGGTCCCGGCGTGACTGCAGATACAGAAAGATCGGGATCACCGGTGGGGGCGGCAGGGTAGTCGTTGTAATAAGCATCACGGTGCTTGGACCAGCTGTTGGACCATTCCTCCGGTTTACGTCTGGCGAGCTGGCCGTATATGTCTTCGGCGCTCTCGACGGTGAAGTAGTGTTCGATCGCGCGCGGTGGGCCGTGGTAGACGACCCGTCCGGCGTCGAGGACAAGAACGGAATCGTAGAGTTCGAGATTGGCGAGACTGTGGGTCACGTTGGCGACAATTCGATTTTCGTTGCGGCTCAAATCGTGCATGAGCCGAACGATTTCATCTTCGCTCTGCGGGTCGAGTCCGCTCGTGACCTCGTCGCAAAGGAGAAGGACAGGATCGGTAACGAGCTCGAGAGCAAGAGAAAGACGGCGACGTTGCCCGCCGGAAAGAACTCTGACGTGGCGATCGCGGAGAGCATCGAGTCCTGTTGCGTCGAGAATGCCATCGACGAGCTTTTCAAATTCCTCGCGCGACTCGGTTTCCGCCCGGAGGCGAACGGTGCTTTCGATATTTTCTTCTACGGTGAGTTCTTCGTAAGCGATACTGAATTGGGGAACGTATCCGATCTCGGAATGTTCGAGGTCTCCCTCTTCGGAAAGATTTCTTCCGTTCCAGTGGATCGTTCCATCGGTTTCCTGATTGATCCCGGCGATCAGTTTGAGGAGCGTCGACTTTCCGCAGCCGGATGGGCCGACAATTGCCATGAAGTGTCCGGTAGGCACTTGCATATCGATTTCTTCGAGCAAGTGCAGGTCATCGCGACCTTTCTGGACGGTGAAGTGGATGTTTTTTAGTTCAAGCACAGAATAGTTGTAGGAGATATTGGAGCCGGGCGCAACGCGCGAAAACGCGATCCTCGATACATTCTCATTCCTACTCCTACTCCTACTATTTTCAGTGTGCGGGCTCCGACGGAGAGTAAGAAGAAGAGTAGGTGTGAGAGTAAGACTTTTCTCTTCGTGGTTTTCTCCTGAAAATACCGCTTTACCCTTCCTCCAAATGTTGGCTTTGTAGAGGTCATGCCACGGAAGAGAGCTTCAAGGAAAAAAAAGAAGAGCGCGATCAACCCTCTCGTTGCGGTTCTCGTGACGGGCGTTGTCCTGCTCGTGCTCTTTGTGTCGGCACTCCTTTTCGCGAAATCGGCAGTTCGGGGATGGCTGAAGGGAGATGAGTTTCGGGATTGGCTGGTAAGAAAGGCGTCCGTTGCTCTGCGGGCAAACGTGGAATTGGCAGGGACCGATTGGCAGGGGGCGGAAATCTATTCCGACTCTTTTATTGCCGAAGGCTACGAAGATGCAGGCTTCTCCAAGCTCTCGCTCGATGGAATCCGTGCGCGGACTGGTGGGGTGGAGCAGGGGGCTTTCAAAATTCCCGAAGTGACGGTGAACCGCTTTCAGATGGAGTTTTCCCCTGACCGCAAAAGGCGTCCACCGGGAGAAGATCGCGAAGCACCGGTTGCGAAGCCTAAAGTCCCCGGCTGGCTCGCCAAATATCTGCCGAACCGTGCCGAAGTTGGTGATGTCATTCTTTCCTCCGCGCGAGTCGATGTGAAGCGCGCCGATGGATCAACTCCGTTTTTGATGCAGGGGGTAAAAGCTACAGTGGAGCCTGACTTTCATACCAATGTCTGGGAGATTCGGGGACAGAGTGGAAACATTCGCATTCCGGATCAGCCAGAGATCGACTTGAAGGGCCTCGCAATGCGTTGGCGGCAGTCGGAGTTGTTTATCGATCAATGCGGGTTGGGCATCTACGAGAACGGCCACGTCGATGGGAGTGGAGAGATTGATTTTTCCGGTGAGGGAAATTTCAATCTCGAACTCGAGATTTCCTCTATCGATGTCGACGAGTTGGTCGAAGGCGAGTGGAAAGAGCGTCTTGGCGGAACGATTTCAGGTCCAATTACAATTACAGGACGTCCGGGAGCGTTTGTCTACGAGGGCACAATGAATGTCGCGGAGGCGAAGATCGAGGCCATCCCTGTTTTAACAGTCGTGGCGGAGTACACGCGGAACGATCAGTTCAAGCATCTCGTTCTCAGCGAAGCGAAGACCGACTTCACCAAAGTGGGAGGCAAAACGAATTTGGAAAATATCGTGCTGCAGTCCGACGGGCTCGTCCGCGTCGAGGGCGATATGGTGATCCAGGGAGAAATGGTCGTTGGTCAGTTCCAGGTGGGTGTGGCTCCGGGAACTCTTCGCTGGATCCCCGGAGCAGAGCGCCAGATTTTCACCGAGCAGCGCGAAGGGTTTCTCTGGACGCCGATGTCGCTGTCGGGAACCGTCAGCGAGCCGAAAGAGGATTTGTCGGCGCGGTTGATCGCCGCAGCAGGAGAAGAAATCCTGAAAGGCCTTCCCGCCGGCGTTTTGAAAGAAGCGCAAAAATTGCTGAACTCTGGCGACGGGCAGAAAACTACGCCCGGAGGATTAATCGAGCAGGGCAAACCGCTCCTCGACCTGATCACGCCCTTTTTGAAGTAGTGGGGCGCAAGCAAAGGTGCAGAAGCGCAAAGCAGGTGAGGGTGTAGAACGGGATTTCATACCGTTTAGTGAATCCTATCATTTGGAGCGGTTCGACCGCCAAAACGGGATGGAATCCAGTTTTACGGTTTTGCTTCGCCCCCCCAAATCCAACTCTGCGCCTCCGCGCCTTTGCGTGATCTTTTCCCGAAGTCACTCAACCTTGTTTGCACGATGACCCACCCCTGTTTGTACCCTTTCCAAAATGGTATAGTC
>JAKMGR010000557.1 GCA_022424805.1 Verrucomicrobiales bacterium | reverse complement strand
TCTCGCCTTCAAACCCTACAACGCGGACGAGCAAGGCGGCGGAAAGTCGATGAAGGAACATCTCCGTTTCGCCTGCGCTTACTGGCACACGATGCGAAACGACCTCAGTGACCCCTTTGGTGTCGGAACTGCAGTCCGCCCCTGGGACGACGGAAGCAATTCGGTCGAGAATGCACAGAAGCGTGTCTGGGCGATGTTCGAGTTCATGCAGAAGTGCGGAATCGAGTATTACTGCTTTCATGATCGCGATGTCGCTCCCGAGCTCGGCGATCTGCAGGCTTCCAATGATGCACTCGACGCTGTGGCTGACGAGCTGGAGAAGGCTCAGAATGAGACGGGCATTAAGCTTCTCTGGGGCACGGCCTGCCTCTTTGCTCATGAGCGCTACAACCAGGGTGCCGGCACATCACCTTTCGCTGACGTTTTTGCCTACGGGGCAGCCCAGGTAAAAAAGGCTCTCGAAGTCACTCATCGCCTTGGTGGCGAAGGCTACGTCTTCTGGGGTGGTCGTGAGGGCTATGCCACTCTCTATAATACGGACATGGGCCGTGAACTGAATCACCTCGCGGCACTCTTGCGCATGGCGGTGGACCACAAGAAGAAGATCGGCTTTACAGGCGACTTCTTTATTGAGCCAAAGCCTCGCGAACCCTCTACGCATCAGTATGACTCGGACTCGGCTGCCTGTTTGAACTTTCTCCGCGAGCACAATCTCATGGGAGAGCTCAAATTGAACATCGAAACTAACCACGCGACTCTCGCGGGTCACACGATGATGCATGAGCTAGAAGTAGCGATGGCAGCTGACTCTCTCGGTTCGATCGATGCCAACACGGGCGACGAACTCATTGGCTGGGATACGGATCAGTTCCCTACAGATATTTATCTCACCACTCAAATCATGCTCTGCGTGCTTCGCATGGGTGGATTCGACAAGGGCGGACTGAACTTCGATGCGAAGTGTCGCCGCGAGAGCTTCGAGCCAGTTGATTTATTCCACGCGCACGTCGGTGGCATGGATGCATTTGCCCGAGGTCTGAAGATCGCCCATGCCATTATCGCCGATGGCCGTCTCGACGAATTCAAGAAGCAGCGCTACAGCTCATTCGATTCCGGTATCGGAGCTCAAATCGAGAATGGAGAAGTGGGGCTGGAAGAGCTTTCGGCCTATGCTTTAGGAAATGGCGAACCAGAAACCCAGAGCGGTCGCCAGGAAATGCTTGAAAACCTGATCAACGACTTTCTGTAGTCTGCACTTTTACACTTTCCGGCGATTGCCGGGTGAAAAGGCGGACGTCGCAATGCAATCTCCACCTTTTTTGTGTATTGCTACCGCAGATGAGAAGAACGGAAAAAAGCCATTTAGCAGCCTAAAGCGGATTCATCGAAAGAAACGCTTTGAATCAACTCTCGCAACGGCTTCTTCAATGCAGGCGACGGAAGCGGTTGGGTTCACCATGCAGGACTTGAGAAAGAGTTCGCTCTGTGCGACGCTGCTTCTCTCGTTGTCAGCGGTGGGGCGTGTTTTCCCTCAGGGCGATGCACTTTTCGCAGGTGTTAGCTTGAATGTGAATTTCTAAGCCACTGCTTCTCCGGGGAATCTTCCCCAAAGAACTTTTCAAGGCTGGACTTCTCTGAGGTCCAGCCTTTTCTTTTGCCCATGCTTCATTTCCGACTTTTTGGATATCCGATCAAGATCGAGTGGTTTTTCTTGCTCCTCTGCCTCTTCCTCGGAATGGGATACCTCGATAGCGGGGGGCCTCAAGGGTTTGCGCTTTTCTTCGTCTCATCCGCGATTCTCTTTTTGTCAATCCTGCTTCACGAGTTGGGTCATGCCTGGGCCAGGAAAAAATACGGTGCTCCCTATTCAGAAATCGTCCTCCACGGATTCGGCGGCTACTGCACGGGACCGGGCAAGTTCTCACGAAATCAATCCATCGCCATATCGGCATCCGGACCGGCAATGAATCTCGTTCTCGCAGGACTCTGCTTTTTCCTGCTGGAAGCCTTCCCTACCTTGCCTCCCATCGCCAAAGTCGCCGCGGTTTGGGGCTGGAGACTGAATATCGCTCTGGCGCTCCTCAATCTTATTCCTCTCTATCCGCTTGATGGTGGACAGATTCTCGCCCAGCTGCTGGGCCCAAGACACTTTCGCACTGTCCTGTGGATCAGCATTGCACTCGCCATCGCAATCGCAGCCTTCGGGGTGTTGAGTTCAGCGATTTTCCTAGCCATCATATTCGGAATGATGGCATGGGGCAATTGGCAACGGCTTCAGGGACAGCGAAGTCAATTTCTGTAATCTCCAGCAATTCAAGGATACAAAATAGCTATGAAGGGCTTATTATTTTCATACCCCCTCTTCCCCAGCTGCTCCTTGAACCCGCTCTTTCATATTTTTTCTAGTTGGCATTTTACTG
>JAKMGR010000551.1 GCA_022424805.1 Verrucomicrobiales bacterium | reverse complement strand
GAATTAAAAAAGACGACCTCTCGCAGTCTTTTATCCTTCCAGAACATTTCCGCAAGGCTGGGCAAATCCGCTCCAGACTCGAGCGAATAGCGCAATTGGCCCGACTCCTCACTCCAATCACCAGTGAGAGAGAGTTCCCCCTGACGGTCTCGTAACAGAAACTCCGAAATCTCCGCCGCGCGCTCCAAGCCATCGTAGTCAGCAGCCGCACGAAACGACGAAATGGTGTAGGTCTTGCCACGCTTTCGGAAGTTTTCAGCATCCAGTTGCACTCCAACTGTCAGATCCTCGGGACTCGCGAGGTCGCCCGAGAACTCAATCGAAATACTCGGCCTGTCAGTTAAAAACTCATACTTCTCCAATTCCCGCAAGATGCCCTGCAACTGCTTTCGCTGCGTTGCCGTCGCCTGTTCCGTCTCTTTCTTTTTCTTTTCTTCATCGCCTTCCTCATCTGTGTCGACGACACGGACGAGATTACCTTTGACATCGACATCAAAATCCCCGATCGCAGCCTCTGCTTTCACAATCTCGATCACACTCTCGGTAACGACGATACGGCCCGACAGCTTCTCCACATCCAATCGCCTCCCATTCGGATTCCCGGGATCGAGCGGCAACGACAATCGGGCTTCTTCGACATCAAGTGTATTGACGCCGATTTCCTTGCTCATCACCCGGCTCAAATCAACGTCGAGAAAGACATCGTCGAGAAATGCAATTGGCTCCGTGCGCTTGCGATCCTGAAAAAACGTAACATCCTCTGCAACTAGACCCCGGAACGCACCAAGTGTAATTTTCCCGATCTCGATATGATAACCGCGCTGAGAAAACTCACGCTCGATTGCATTGCTCCAGCTCTCCGTAAAGCCCTCCTTGCGCGCATACACCCCAGCCCAAATCAGGAGGGCCGTTGCCACGAAACAAAGTATAACAAACAATCTGCGGATCCAACGCATGTCGAGAGAAGAGAAAAAACACCAAAGTGTCTCTGAAAGGAACCATCCGTTGAATCTCTTGGCAGTTCAACGAACGAATTCACCGATCAGAATACAATAGAAACGATTGGAGAGATTGAAAGCTTGGGATATTTTCCCGTTTGCCGTCATGCGCATCATTTCCGGAACAGCGGGCAGCGTGCCCCTGCGAGTCCCCCGCTCGCTTACCCGTCCCACGACCGACCGCGTCAGGGAGGCAGTTTTTTCCTCGCTCGCAGAAATTATTCCGGGAAGCAAAGTGCTCGATCTGTTCGCCGGCTCCGGCTCGCTCGGGCTGGAAGCGCTGAGCCGCGGAGCAGAAGACGCCACGTTCATCGATACTGCGAACGACTCCATCGCCGCCATCGAAGAAAATCTGAAAAAAACCAGACTCGAAAACGGAAAGGCAATTCGGCGAGATGTGCTCGCTTTCATCTCCACCATCGGACCCGGAATTTACGATCTTATTTTTGCGGACCCTCCCTACGCGCGCGGCGAAAAAACCACGGAACAACTCGAGCAATTCCTTACCCACGAAAAGCTCTCCCGCTCTTTGAAGGAAAATGGCATTCTAATTCTTGAGACGCTCGCCCGTTCTCCACTTCCCGAAACTCCGCTCTGGAAAGTGACAAAAGAGAAGACCTACGGCTCGACCCGTGTCAGCTTTCTCCGTCCTGCTTGATCTTCGCCTCGACACCATGCCCCGTTCACTCTTCCTGCTAATCTACAACCTGCTCCTGCCCATTGTCCTGGTAGTGGGATTCCCCGCATTTATTATCAAGGGAATCCGACGGGGAGGATTGGCACGCAATTTTCGACAACGCCTCGGCTACTTTTCTCCCGGACTCCGTGCCCATCTCAACGGTAAGAAGCCGATATGGATTCACGCAGTTTCCGTCGGAGAAATCTTTCTCGCGCTCAAACTGATCGAAGCCCTTCAGACGCGAGATCCTGACAAGGTGGTCGTCCTCAGCACGACCACGACGACCGGCTACGCTGTCGCATTGGAGAAAGCCTCCGACAAGCTCATCGTGATTCACAACCCAGTCGACCTTCCGTGGATCGCTGCTAAAGTGGCACGCCTCATCAATCC
>JAKMGR010000528.1 GCA_022424805.1 Verrucomicrobiales bacterium | reverse complement strand
CAACAAGAAGAAAGCCGAGGCTGAGGCGGCACAGAAAACGCGCATTGCGGCTGCCGCGAAAGCCGAGCAGACCAAGCGCGCGGAACTCCCCAAACTCGTGAACGAATTCGCAGCCGGCGTGAAGGCTGACCAGCTTTGGACCAGCTGGCACAAACTCGAAGTCGCCAGTGTGACATCGTCAGACAAGGTCAAAGTGGAAATCACTCCGGAAGGTTCCGTGCGCTACACCGGCGGCTTCAAGAAAGGAAACATCAACTACCTCGTCACCGGAAAGACGAATGCGCAAAACATTACCGGGCTCATGATTGAGACCCTTCCTGATGCCGCGAACGCAGCCTACGGTCCCGGATTAAATCCGAACGGCAATTTTGTGATCACCGAAGTGCAGACCCGCTGGAATACACTCGCGGATCCGAAAAAGCAGAACGCTCTCAAGATCATCGATGCCAAGGCGAGCTTCAATCAGAACGGATTCGACGTGAAGAACGTCTTCAACGGGAACGTCACTCGTGGAGACAAAGGCTGGGCTCTCTCGGGAACGAATTACCAGGTTCCCCATCGCGCTCTAATGAAATTCGAGAAGCCGGCAGCCGGAGATGCCGAGGGAGCAAATCTCACCGTTGGCGTCCTTTGCCGCTACAGTCAGGGAGACTATCCGATCTCCCACTTCCGCATCTGGTATACGATTGATGAAGATCCGATGAGCTTCGGACTACCGGCCCAGGTCGCTTCCGCAGTGATGACTGCCCCTGCCAAGCGAGCCGAAGCAGAACAAAAAGCCCTCACTGCCTACGTCGAGAAAAACAACGCCGACCTTGCAAAGCTCATTGCAGACCACCTTGCCCAGAAGCGCCCCCTCCCCGCTGATCCGAAAATGATAGTGCTGAATGCGGCTCTCGCCAAAGCAAAAAATCCCGTGGTGGAGCCTCAGCCAATCGTGCAAATCCGCAGTGACACAAATTACTCCATCGAACAAGCCGCGAACCGCAGGCTGACCGCGGCTCAGGATTTGGTCTGGGCGCTTGTGAATAGTCCTAGTTTCCTGTTTAATAGATAACTGAAGAAGAAAAGCAGTAAAGAAGTCGAGGAGCGAATTCTCTACGACTTTACTTCTCAACTCCCAACCTACTGAAACCCATGATTCGTCTACCCGGAGAAATCGCCAAAGACCTCTGTGACTCCCACCTTGCTCCCGGACGCCGGGACTTCCTTCGTATTGGAGGAGCAGGAATGCTGGGAATGACGCTGAACAACATCCTTGCCGTCCAGAACGCAAGCGCAGCTTCCAAACTGGTCGGCAGACCGGGATGGGGCAGAGCTAAGTCGGTCATCATGGTTTACCTGCAGGGCGGACCTAGTCACCTCGACCTCTGGGACCCGAAACCGGATGCGCCCGACAATGTTCGCTCTCAGTTCAAGCCTATCAATACCAAGGTCGACGGACTGCAATACACCGAACTTCTCCCCAAGCTCGCGCAGGTGAATGACAAATTCACAACGATCAATTCGATGAGCTACACGCCCAACGGATTGTTCAATCACACCGCCGCGATCTACCAGATCATGACCGGTTACACCACCGACAAGGTGAGTCCCTCTGGTCAGCTCGAGCCTCCCAGTCCGAAAGATTTTCCGAACTTCGGATCCAACATCGTTCGCATGAAGCCAAGCGACGAGCCGATGCTTCCCTTCGTGATGATGCCTCGCCCACTCCAGGAATCAAACGTGATCAACAAAGGCGGGACCGCAGGATTCCTCGGCAAAGCTTACGATCCCTACTACCTCTTCCCCGACGGAGACGATATGGACATGTCGAAGATGACCAAGATCAAGGTCGACGACCTCCAGCTCCGTCCCGACGTCTTCTCGCTCCGACTTCAGCGTCGTGCCAAGCTGCGCAATGCGCTCACTAACCAGATGCCGGTGATCGAGAAAGCGGTCGCAGATTACAATCTCGACGAATACTACGATAAGGCTCTCAACCTGATCATTTCCGGGCGAGCCCGCGATGCCTTCAATCTCGACGCCGAGTCCGATGCTCTGCGTGACAAGTATGGCCGCAATACCTTTGGTCAAAGCTGTCTCCTTGCTCGCCGTCTCGTCGAAGCTGGCACGAAAGTTGTGGAAGTCGTCTGGCCGAAGGTCGCCAACTCCGACAACCACAGTTGGGACCACCACGTCGGCCTGCCCAAGCGCATGAAAGACCAGTCGGCGCCTATGCTCGACGCCGGACTGTCTTCTTTGTTCGCTGATCTCGATTCACGCGGATTGCTCGACGAAACGCTCGTCGTCGCGATCGGTGAATTCGGACGCAGTCCCGAAATGGGGGTTTCCACGAGTGGAAACAACAACAGTGCCGACGGTCGTGACCACTGGCCTTATTGTTACACCAGCGTCATCGGTGGTGCCGGTATCAAGCGTGGCTATGTCCACGGCAAGTCCGACAAGACCGGTTCCGCTCCGCTGGAAGACCCCGTTCACCCGACGGAAATCCTCGCGACGATCTACCACGCAATGGGAATCGATCCGCAGTCCATCGTTTACAACCACCTCAACCAGCCAAGAGAGTTGGTGAAAGCAGAAATGGTGGAGACGCTGTTTGCCTAATTCTCCTTTTCCCTATCCTATTATCGTTTTCTTTTTCCTCACCCACGGCTGGGATCACAGAGGAGAATGAGAACGGGTCACCTCTAGACACGGAGTGACATATACCCGCCGTCGATATTGTAGGCCTGTCCTGTGATATACGACGAATCGTCGCTGCACAGGTAGAGGGCCAATTTCGCAATCTCTTCCGGTTTTGCCATCCGTCCGATCGGCTGGACTTTGGAAAGAGTTTCGAACATTTCGTCTCTGTTCTCCGGGTAATTCTTTTCCAGGTAGCCATCCACAAAAGGAGTGTGGACTCGGGCCGGGCAGATCGCATTGCAGCGAATCCCCTGCTCCAGATAGTCGGCAGCAATAGATAATGTCATCGTGTGAACAGCCCCCTTGCTGGCAGAATAGGCAAAACGATCCTTCAGCCCGGTAATCGCTGCAATGCTGGACATGTTGAGGACAACGCCTCCGCCTCCCTCTACCATGATGGGGAGCACGGCATGAAGACACTGGTAGACGCCCTTTACGTTAACGCTCATAACACGATCGAAGTCTCCCTCACTCGTCGAGATGGCAGTGCCAATATTGGCGACTCCGGCATTGTTTACGAGAATGTCGATTTTTCCGAGGTCACCCACCGCCTTTTCCACCGCCTCCGAAACAGAATCCGCGGATGAAACGTCGCATTGGCAGAAAATCGCATTGCCACCGGCCTCAGTGATCGAAGCCAACGCCTCACCAGCAG
>JAKMGR010000480.1 GCA_022424805.1 Verrucomicrobiales bacterium | reverse complement strand
CTTCATCTTCCCTTCTTCGGAAATCATGTCCTGATTCCAGACAGGGTCCCAGACGAGGTCGACCTGGGCATTATCGATTCCTTCGAGCATAAGAATTTTTGACTGCGCATCTGCCGCGATCGTTGGTCCCATTCCACATCCGGGAGCGGTCAACGTCATCTTGATCTCCACGTTCTGCTGGCCTTCTTCTTCCCTGATGGAGCAATCGTAGACCAATCCAAGGTCGACGATGTTAACGGGAATTTCGGGATCGAATACGAGTTTGAGCTGCTCCCATACAGCACCTTGAAAATCGCCGTCGGCAACCTTCTGAGCGGTGACTGACTTCTTTTCCTTCTCGACTTCGAGATCGATTCCGAGGGCGTCGGCATTTTCCGATTTGATGCGAGCGAGACCCGACTGGGTGGCTACCGTATAAGTTCCACCGAGCGCCTGGGTGATCATTACCTTGGTGCCTTGAGGCAGATGAACAAGATCCCCACTGGGAATTTGGATGGCTTCGACTTCGCGAGTGAGTTCAATTTCTTCGTGCATGATGTGATGCGGCTGCGCCGCGGTAAAAGGTGAAAAGTTGGGGATTAATCGTCGATTTTCACGACCTTGAGCTTGCCGGATTTGAGAGAAGGCTCGTTCATATCACCAAGTAGAGTATTGGTCGCAGGCTGAGACGTTTGCGTTGGCTCTGAACTTTCAGAATCTTCGTTGAGTGCATCGCGAAGAGCTCCTTCGACCATTTCTCCACAATGGATTTTCATGGGAGGCAAGGGGCCGAGCGGGGCCGACAAATCTTTGGAATTCAGCTCCTGGGCTTCTTCGACGGTTTTCCCTTTGAGCATTTCCGTCGCCATGCTTGCCACGGCGATTGCGGTCTGGCAGCCAAAACTCTGGAAGGAGGCTTTGTCGATGATCTTTTTCCCATTCTTATGATCAAACTTCAGCCACATGCGAACCATGTCACCGCACTCAGGATTGCCAACCGTGCCGACGGAATCAGCATCGGACATTTCCCCCATATTCTGAGGATTGGCAATGGCATCGGCAATTTTTGATTCGCTGTCGCTCATAGGAGAAATGCTTCGCAGTTAAAGGTGAAAGTATACGGTAAGTTCAGACGGGATCGTGTCCGCTTTTGTTCAAATTACTCGAACTCAAGTTTATATCTCGGAACGCTGCTATCGGCTTCCTGCGCGTAGACATCGATGCCGCCGCGGAGCGCACGCGTATTTTTGAACCCATGCCCAATAAGATAGGCTGCTGGATCGAGGACCTTATCACCGGTGTGATCATAGAGAACGATCGCCCGCTCTTTGTTTTCGCTTCCAAAAATTTCCTGGAGGAGTTCGTTGCTGAACAACTCTGCTCCAGTGAGCGCAACTGCTTCATACTCTTCGCGAGTGCGCAGATCGAGCAAACGGGGAGGCAAGTCTTCCTTCAGTAAATCAGCGAGATCCGTTGGTTCGATGAGGATCTTCTTATCATTCTCGTGAGCTGCGAGGATGTGCTGAATTACTTCATCGACGGGAAGGTCTTCATTCCGCTCGCACACTTGTGCGAGAGTTTCTTCGTTGTCATAGCTGCAGCTTTGGCATCCGCCAATATGGTATTCAGCAAAAAGGGCACGTTTGGCACCAGGGAAAGTCGCGAGGACTTCAGCCATAGTGATGCTGCCATCGATCGAGGGAGGTTCTGCAAGTTCAGCCATTTCCACAAAGGTAGACCGATCACGCCAGATTTACATGGGAAAATTGCGTTTTGAAAATCCCGATCTGGGTCGATTATGAACGTTATGAAACGCCACGTGCCCGGCCCTTGGAGTGATCCGCAAGTCTATCTGCTGCCCAACCTGATGACGGCGGGAAATCTGGCCTGCGGTTTCAGCGCAGTATTGACGATTTTCCAAGGAATGGGTGATGACGCTGGCGGGGCAAAAGATTTCCATCTCGCTATTTTCCTGATTCTCGGAGCCTGTTTTTTCGATGCGCTGGATGGGCGCCTCGCCCGGATCAAAGGGCAGGAGTCGATGTTCGGACGGGAATTCGACTCGATAGCGGACATTGTATCTTTTGGAATCGCTCCGGCCTTGCTGGTGATGGATATCGTGTTGAGCACCTTCGACAATCGACTTGGTTGGACTATTGCTTTCATCTATTTACTCTGCGGAGCAATGCGCCTCGCGCGCTTCAACTGCCTTGCTCAAGCGGAAGCGGAAAACCCGGATGAACGGAAAAACAGAGATTTTGTCGGATTTCCCATCCCTGCGGCGGCTGGCCTCATAGCATCGCTCACGATGTTCATTCTCTGGCTGAACGAAGGGAAACTGGAAATCGGGGCGTGGCGTTATGTGCTGCTCGTCCTGATGCTCCTGCTATCTTTCATGATGCTGAGCGAGTTCAATTACCCGAGCTTCAAGGCAATGAACTGGAAAGCACGACGTTCGCTCGTGTGGCTGTTCGCAGCGGTTCTCATCCTGGTTTGCGCGGTAAATTTCGTCGAGTTTGTTCCCCTCATCATCTTCCTGAGCTACTTTATTTATGGATTGATCCGCCCCTGGATTTCTCGCAAATGGCGACAGGAAATCGAGGAAGGACTCGACGAAGAACCTGAATTCGAGCCAGAACCGGCAAAAGACGACGAGGATGTAGCGTGATCTCCCGAGAAAGAATCGATATGAAATTCGGGATTTTCTTTTTTTCTTTGCTCCTGTCAGGATCCATCGCCACGGCGCAAGATCCCGCGCCTCGTTCAGTGCCGGTCGAGTTGGCCCCGGTCCCGGTGGCGGAAGGCGTAAGCATCCAGCGTTTTGCTGATTCTTCCCTGATCAAACAGCCAACCGGCCTTGCTATAACTCAGTCAGGGAAGCTTCTCGCAGTTCAATCAAACACTCATTTCCGACCGGATGACTACGAGGGTGTAGAAACCGATCAGATTTTCTGGATTCAAGACACAGACGGAGATGGCATCGCTGATCAGAAGTCAGTGTTCTATCAGAATGAGCTCGTCGCGACGATGGACATCGCGGTTCACCCGGAGTCAGGAGCGATCTACGTGGCTACGAGAAACGAGATCATCCGCCTCTGGGATGATAACAACGATGGCGTTGCTGATCCAGACCGCGTCGAGCGACGAATCGTCTTTCTCGAAACCGAGGGCAACTATCCTCACAACGGGATTTCGGGCCTCACCTTCGACGATCTCGGCAACTTGATCTTTGGCGTGGGAGAAAACCTTGGCGCGCCCTACACAATCATTGGAGGTAGAAAAACTAAGATTTCTGATCAGGGAGAGGGTGGCAACATCTGGTGGGCGCAGGCAGATGGAAGTTCTTTGCAACGTTTTGCGACAGGGTTCTGGAATCCATTTGGCGTCGTTCACGCCCCCGGAGGATTTATTTTTGCAACCGACAACGACCCAAGTTCCCGCCCGCCAAGTCGCCTCCACTTCGTCATTTACGGCGGAGATTATGGCTATCAATACCGCTATGGTCGTAGCGGTCAACACCCCTTTATCGCCTGGGACGGAGAGCTACCGGGAACTATGCCCATGCTGCACGGAACCGGCGAAGCACCATGCGATGTCTTTTACGCCAATGGCGCTCTCTATGTCGCTTCGTGGGCCGACAGGCGGATCGAACGCTACCACCTCAAGTGGGATGGATTCGGTTTTTCTACGAAGCAGGAAATACTCGTGCGTGGAGAAGGAAATTTCCGCCCCGTCGCTTTTGCTGCCTCCGACGATGGCAGTCTCTATTGCAGCGACTGGGTGAAGAGCGATTACCAGCTTCACGGCGAAGGAGCAATCTGGAAAGTCACTGGCTGGGCTTCCACTCTCTACCCCATGCCGGAAGCCGAAGCGCGCATTCCCCTGATGAAAGCGGATCCGACCCAGGATATCTACTGGACGGACCCGCGTCTCTCCCCTGCCCTAATCCGAGGGCTCGGAGAAGCCGATCGAGATGCGGCAGCAATACGGGCCGAGTCCGATCCACATCGACGAGCCCTCAGACTCCTCGCCGCGAGAAATGCTGACCCGGAAGATCTGGAGGGAATTTCAACTATAGGATTGGCTGATTCAGATCCCTCCATTCAGTTGCTCGCACTCAAGTGGATCAGCGATTTGCAACTGCAGAAAAACCGGGACGCCGTCGAAGCAATCGTCAGCAATCCCCCCACGCCGAAACTATTCCTCGCTGCGATCACTGCCCTCGCCCGAATTGACGGAAAAGAGGTCGCTGATAAACAAGTGCAAAAGCTGATCGGTGAGCAGCTTCGTCAATCCGATGCCAGCAGCAAGGTTCGCGCGGCTGCCTTTGAGGTGCTCGCAGATCGAGAGAATTTTCTTTCCATCAATGACCTTCGGCAAATTTATGAATCCGGCGATGCTGATCTTCGCATCAAGGTCATGCTGACTCTGCTGACCCACCCCAAGCAAAAAGAGGCGGTCGCTTTTGCCAAAGAGATTCTTGAGAACAAAGAAACGCCTGAGCGTGTCACTCGTTTTGCTCGGGAAGTGAGCGCGCCCGTTGCCAATCTCGTTGCCAACAGCGAGTCACGACCCGCTCCTGATGACCTCCCTGCTTGGCTGACATACATTGACGCGATTGATACCGCCAGAAAGAATCCCGTTCAGCGAAGTGATCACGGACGCCTCGTTTTTCACCGCCACTGCGCAAGCTGCCACCAATTCGGAGGATTCGGAAAACAAGGCGGACCTGACTTGTCAGACATTAACGAGCGCGGACGGGAACACATCGTTCGCTCCATCATCGATCCCGGAGCCGAAGTTGCGCCTCAATACGAGCCTTGGCAGATCACCTTGGCCGACGGCACCGAAAAGGTCGGTTTTCTCTACGGCCAGAAGGGAAAAACGAGCTTTTTCTCTGATATATCCGGAAACGAATTTCAGGCGAATTACAACGAAATGATGGAGCGCACCCGCATCCCGGTTTCCCTAATGCCACCGGGGTTATTTCTCCAAATGTCTGATGGAGAAATCTCTGACCTGCTTTTCTGGCTGGGTCAAAAGTAATTCGAGGCAATCAACAGGTAAGGGAAAAAGTGAATAGGCCGCGTTTTTCGCGCGTCTACTCACCATGCCGCTGGCATCCCGCTGGCGCAAAGACCCAATTCCCCTATTGCCATGAAAAAAACAATCCTCTCACTCGCCATCGCTATCGGCGCACTTGTCGGACTCACCTCCGAGACTGATGCGGGACCTCGGTTCTCTTTTAGCATCGGTTCTGGTCACAGCGGACACTACAGTTCACACTTCCACAACCGAGGCCGGCCTCACATCAATTCCTACGTCGGACACAACTTCCGCAGCCACGGCCATTGCTATTCGCCGCGCAGAATCAGCACCCAGGTGATCAGCCGTCGTCGCATCTGCAAAACGGCTTACACGAGTTGCGGGCGTCCCTACACTTACCACGTCACCGTGGTGACATATCGGGACTTCTACTCGAACGGCACCAGCCGCATCTACGCGAGAACACTCTCATACTAAGGGCTTTCCACCCCACAACAGCAACAACCGAAAAAAGGGCAGTCGAAAGACTGCTCTTTTTTTGCGTTTTCTTTAAAGATAGAACGTGACTTTTTCGCAAAATTTGATGGAGTGTCGACGAACACTCCAATCCATGGACACACTCACATTCATTCTCAAAATTCTCGGCTCCCTTGGAGTCTTCCTCTTCGGCATGAAAGTCATGAGCGAAGGTATTCAACGCACCGCAGGAGACAGGATGCGGAAGATTATGGCGACGATGACACACAACCGTTTTGCGGGCGTCACGACTGGCCTCGTCACTACTGGTTTGATTCAGTCATCCTCGGCTACAACGGTTATGGTGGTTAGCTTTGTGAACGCTGGACTGCTGACTCTTGTCGAATCAATCGGAGTAATTATGGGAGCCAACCTCGGCACAACCCTGACTGCCTGGATCATCGCTTCGATCGGAAAATTTTCCCTTTCTAAAATTGCTCTTCCCATCATCGGAATTGGCCTCCCCTTCTTTTTTGCCGGGAAAGACAAGTGGAAGAATATCGGCGAAGTTCTCATCGGATTCGGCCTTCTCTTCTACGGACTTTCCCTGCTCAAAGATTCCGTCCCTGATGTGAAAAGCATGCTGGCGAGCACGGACCCCATCCTCCAGGCGCGGGCCATGGAAATCCGCGATTTCATCGCTAGCATTTCCGGGAAGGGTCACCTTTCCATTGTCATGTTTTTGATAATCGGTGTCGTCCTGACATTGGCGGTTCAATCGTCATCGGCTGCGATGGCCATTACCGTAACCCTCGCGATTCAAGGTTGGATCGGATTCCATGAATCCGCAGCCATTGTTCTCGGGGAAAACATCGGAACCACCGTGACGGCATGGCTGGCTTCGATAGGAACTACGACAAACGCTAAACGAGCGGCGCGGGCTCACTTCCTGTTCAACATGTTAGGAGTGCTGTGGGTACTGATACTATTTTTCCCGTTTTCCAGTATGGCCACAACCTTAAGCGAAGCCCTACCCGAATCGTTTCGAACGGAAAAACATAATACTCCGATTGGGTTCACTCTAGCCATTTTCCACTCGCTCTTCAATCTCTGCAATATTCTCCTACTGATCGGATTCGTTCCCCTCATCGCGAAGATTGTCACTAAATGGGTTCCCGAAAAAGAATCCGAAGCTGACGAAAAACCAAGATTGCAGTTCATTTCTCGAGCTATGGTCGACATCGGGGAGCTGAATATTCCCGAGGCGGAAAAAGCGACCATGGAATTGGCTGAAATCACCAAGGACATGTTCAGCGGATATATTCATGTTTTCAAGAATCCCGAAAGTGATCTTGGGGCAGAGGTCTTGCGATTAAAGCAACTGGAAGACGATGCCGACCTTCTCACCCACGACATCACCGAGTATCTCGTTCGCACGTCAGCGGCGGAATTGAACAAAGAAAACGCCCGCTCAATCGGACGAATGCTCCGAATCGTAGCCGAATTGGAAGAAGTTTCTGATGCGATCTATCGCCTTATTCAAATCACCAACCGGAAATACAAAAAAGACCGCATGGTGACCGGGGAGGTGGCGAAAAATATCATCGCCTTTGCGGAAAAAGTTCTCGTATTGATCGACCTCTATATGGACGTGCTCGATAACGGAGCCGACGAAGAAAAACTGAAACAGGCTCAAGACCTCGAAGACGAGACCGACAAGTTACGGAAGCAGCAGAACAAAGCGGCGATGGCTCGCATGAGCGCCGACCCGACTACCGTGAAAGCGGAAATGGTCGTTATCGAAATGAACAATCAGTTCGAATTGATCGCCAACTACGGGCTCAACGTCGTGCAGACCGCCTTTTATCTGGAGCATTATGACGATATTCCGGACAAGTACGAAAAGTGATTCCGACTTGTCAGGCAGAGCACCTTCGGGCAGAAAAGAGCATGTGGAACTTCCTCCTGCCTTTCATACTCGTTGGCTTCTCATCTTTAGTTCTTGCTGCAGATAAGCCGAATATTCTTTTTCTCTACACCGACGATCACTCCTACCGAACCGTCTCAAGTTATCCCGAGTCCTACGACTGGATCGATACACCTCACATCGACGCCCTCGCGGAGAGCGGAATCCGCTTTCACCACGCTACGATTGGGACTTGGTGCATGCCATCGCGCGCGACCTTGCTGACCGGGCATCACAGCTTCGGAATCGAGTCGATGCGGATGGAGGGTGAATACCCCGGCAGCGCCTACGATCCGGAAAAATGTCGTTTCTGGCCCGCCGAGTTTCGAAAGGCCGGATACCAGACTGCCCAGATTGGAAAGTGGCACACCGGAACCGATACCGGCTACGGACGTGACTGGGATTACCAACTCGTGTGGAACCGCCCCCGCTACCAGGAAAATTCCGGCAACTACTACTACAACCAACTCATCGAGAAAAATGGGGGTAACCCCGTCATGACGCCCGGCTACTCCACCGACAACTACACCAAGTGGGCTGAAGAATATATTCGAGGTGGACATGGGAAAAAAGAAGAAAAGCCCTTCTATCTCTGGGTCTGCTATGGTGCAGTCCATGGCCCTTTCACTCCTGCTCCCAGACACTTGGAGGAGTACCCAGAAGTGAAAGTCAAAGTTCCCACCGACATCTATCCGCCAAGGATAGGAAAACCGAAATACTCCCGTGAAAAAGAACAATGGGTCAGGGG
>JAKMGR010000463.1 GCA_022424805.1 Verrucomicrobiales bacterium | reverse complement strand
GTCCAGACTGGCATGGGGCGATCGGCAGCGACTCAAAAGATGGCAGTGCATTACCTGATCCACACGCGACATGGTCGTCGGGAAGGGACGCCTCCAGCGAAGGGAGGCAACAGTAGAGGGTGAAATTCAGAAAAGCCGTCATCTGTTCTTTTTTCGTTTCAACCATTGGAAAGGGCGAAACTTCGGCTTTGGTTTGGAGTTCATTCGGCTCACCTGACCACGAGAGTCGGTGGACTTTTTGATTGTTGGACGAGCAAGGTTGCTCGTTGGACGGTATGTCCGTTGAAGTGTTTCGGGCACGAACGCGGCAACGTCGACAGACCTGTCTTCGTCTACCATAGCAAAGGCGTCAAGATCTGAATTGTCGAAGGATACGCTCATTACGCGATCCGTTCTGCCAATGGCTTCTGGGAGAGCGGTGACTTCCATTTCGCGTCCTTGACCCAGTGTGGTCGCACCATCAATGATTCGTTTCGCGATGGGGGAAGCCGCGCCTCCGCCAGAATTTCCGTTTTCCACAAAAACACAAACAGCATATTTCGGATCATCGTAGGGAGCGAAGGCTATGAACCAGGCGTTGGTAGGTTGCAGGGGATTTGCGGTCTGGGCAGTTCCGGTTTTCCCGGACAATACAGTGTATTCTGATTTAGCTCGCCCAGCTGTTCCACCGCCTTCATTCACGACTCGCCACATCCCACGTTTGACGATTTCGAGTTGTGCAGCGGTGATGCCTTCTTTGGTGAGGTCTGCTTTGATTTTTGGCGGTTCCTCTGAAACGATTTCGCCATTTTTCTCGACGACTTTCTTGATGATGCGGGGCTGATAGACCTTTCCTCCGTTGGCAACCGTAGCGGTGACAGAAGCCATCTGCAGCGGGGTTGCCTCGGTAGCTCCCTGTCCAATCGCGACAAGCGCGGTGAAAGCATCGCTCCAGAGCAGTCCCTGCATTCTCAGCCATTCCGGTGAAGGAATGTTGCCGGGATTCTCCCCCGTGATCTTAATCCCGGTCTTTTTGCCCAGCCCCAGCAAGCCAGTGACGGTCTGAATGTTGCGAATACCCGTGTCATTGGCGTAGCGGTAGAAAAATCCATTGCAGCTGACTTTGATCGCCGTGCTGACATCGACGGAACCATGTCCCGAAGACCAGCATTTCATAAACTTGTTGCTGTACTGCGCGCCGCCACCGCAACTGAATCGGTATTTCCAGGATTCAGAAAGGCAACCCGCGAGAGCGATCGGAATTTTGCAAGTTGATCCTGGCGAGTAAGGGTTGATCGCCCGGCTGAACATCGGGCTTGTCGGATCTTCGGTATAGCGTTTCCAGTCGTCGATGTTCACTTCGGGGATGAAAACGTTGGGGTTGAAAGACGGAACGGAAGCGATCGAGAGAATGTCTCCGGTTTGGGGATCTACTACCACTGCCGCGCCACGGCCCACTTTGCGCAGCGCCCGCTCGGTAATGGCCTGAATTCGCGCGTCAATAGTGAGATAAACATCCGATCCCGGCTTTGCCGAAGAGCGACTCACTTCCCCAACGATCTTGCCTTTTTCATTTTTCTCAATCACCAGTTTACCCGGCTTGCCCTGCAGGTATTGATCCATCGTCTTCTCGATGCCCATGACACCGTAGTCGTCTCCGACGTAGTAGTTGAAATCGAGCTTCTTTTCTTCTCGGACCTGATCGATATCAGCGAGATTCATGTAGCCGAGAATGTGGCAGGCGAGGGAGTCGTAGAGGTAGCGGCGACGTCCCGTCTGAGTCACGGTGACCCCGGGGATGCCGATGTTGTTTTCCGCGAAGCGGGCGAACTCCCTGAAGCTCAGGTCGCGACGATAGGTGAACGGCACGACCCCTGCGGTTGATCGGAAATGAACTCGCATCGAGTTAGCGCTGTAGTCCGCCAGCATTCCCAGTTCCTGAAGAACGGGGAAAACGGTCTCCTCCACCACTTTGACGATATCGGTCTCGGTCTTTTCCTGGCGCAGGCCCCGGCTGTCGAATCGTTCCCACGTGTAATCCGGAACTCCCTGGTGAACCTTCTTGTAGGCGTCGAGGATTTCCCGCAAATCGAACTGCAGCTCGTAATTCGGTGTGCTGTCGACGATAGTGAGGCCATTGCGATCCTTGATCTCTCCACGGATTCCTGGGATACGTACGGACTCAAATTTACTGCCCGGGACCTTTGCCGCGTAGGTTTCGTGCTCGATTACCTGGATTTGGTAGAGGCGGTACACAAGCAAGCTGAAACCGGCTATCACGAAGAGGGCCAGCATATAAAGCCGGATTCTAAATTGCGTCACCATCGTAGTTGTGTCGACGATACGAGTTCTTACTGCGTAATCGATATCGAAAACGTGCTCCAAGGCGGCTCAATAATAGCAGAAGAAACGGGGAAACAAGAGCAGAAAACAGTCCGGACATGAGGAGTTTCCACCACAGCTCAACCGGTATATCGAGTCCGCCTCGATGAAAGCTGATCACAAGGTATTCGAGGAGCAGCCCCAGGGAGGTGCAAATCCCGATCATAAGAACGGGCAGCTCCCATCGGCCCTTGCGAAATAGCGGGCGAACTCCTTGAATCAGGGCACCTGTCAGGCCAAAAATGAAAATCGTGAATCCAAACGGCAGCTCCGCCTGAATGAAGATCCCAGCAGTCGCCTCTGGTGGGTAAATGGGAATGTGATGTCGCGCGTCCCAGGTGAAGCCGCCAATTAACGCGTAGAGCAGCATCGCCGGAAAAGGAACCGCAGCCGCGATGGCGAGGAAAGTGATGTGGACCAGGAGGATGCGAGACAAATAGGCCCACTCGAATGCAGGAATGAATTCCTGCACAATAAAAGAGGCCAGAAAAGCCACGGTGACGAAGATAAAAAACTTCATGGAGCGGTCAACGCCGGTTTCTCGACAGCGACAGGATCCTCGTCCCCTGATTCGCTCTGCATGTCCGCCTCATCCTCTGGATCTCGGACCGGCAGGACCACAAAAATGTCTATTAGTTCTTCAAAATTCACGCTCGGTTTCACCGTCACTTCTGCATCGATTGCCCCAATCTCCACACTGAACACCTCGCCGAGAACAAGATCGGGTGGGAAGAGACCACCTACTCCAGAGCTCTCTACTTTGCGCCCTGGCGCGACTTCCGCTTCGCGGGAGAGGTAGCGCAGCCGCAGGTTTGGCATGGTTTGGAGCGCTCCACGTTGACCATTCAAGATGCCCTGTTCCTGGCTGTTTTGCAGTTTGGCTGAGACTTGGCACATCTCATCCGTGAGCAGCAGAATGATGGCCGAGTTGTCCCCAACCACCTCGGAAACTTTACCGACCAGGCCAGCATCTTCGCCCACTGGAACGATCACTGGATTGTCGACTTCAATTCCATGCGCCTTCCCTTTGTCGATGACCATCGTGTTGTACCACGTTGACGGTTTCCGGCTGATCACTCGCGCTGCAACCACCGAGAGTGGGGCTTTCTCCACATACTGCAGGGCACGGCGAAGCTGATTGTTCTCCCGGACGATCTCATCGAGCTGAATCACCTCCAGTTTGAGGCGGTTTCTTTCCCGTTCCAACTCATCGACCATCTCCCGGAGCTGCGCTGGACTGAGGGACTCCGTTCCGACCGTTTCGACCCCCGACTCCAGCTGGTTTGACGCCCTCATGAAGGGGCTGAAAACCGTCATCGCCCCGTTTTGAATACGAGCCACCGTTTGCGGACTGGAAAGCGTGATCGTGATCAACGCCGCGACGAATACAATCAGAAGAATGATATTCAGACGGCTCATGTAGAATCAGGCTTTCGCGAGAGAAAGGAGAGAGAAAAGATTAGGTCCGGCCCGGTTGAGAAACCTTCTTCAGGAAATCGAGTTCGTCGAGCAGCTTTCCAGTTCCCTCGGCCACGGCACTGAGCGGATCTTCCGCTACATGAACAGGTAGCCCCGTTTCCTCTGAAATCAGTTTATCAATGCCAGTCAAAAGAGCACCGCCGCCTGCCAGCATGATTCCACGATCAACCAGATCAGCGGAAAGCTCGGGTGGGCAGCGCTCCAGCGTCAGTCGGATTGATTCAATGATGATATTGAGTGGGTCCATTAAGGCTTCGCGAATTTCCGCCGAAGTCACTTTGATCGTTTTTGGGAGGCCTGCGATGAGGTCGCGGCCTTTCACTTCCACCGTCGTTTCCTTCGCCTGGGGAAAGGCCGAGCCCATGCGGATTTTGATTTCCTCTGCCGTGCGCTCGCCAATCATTAGGTTGTAGGCGCGGCGCATGAATTGAATGATCGCTTCATCGAGCTCGTCACCCGCGACGCGGACGCTACGGCTGCACACCAAGCCGTAAAGAGAAATGATCGCGATCTCCGTCGTGCCGCCTCCGATGTCGACAATCATGTTGGCAGCCGCTTCCTGGACAGGAAGCCCGATTTCAATGGCCGCAGCCATGGGTTCTTCGATCAGGTGGACCTCACGAGCACCTGCAGCCGCTGCAGATGTATTGACAGCGCGCTTTTCGACTTCGGTGATGCCCGAAGGGACAGCGATGACGATACGGGGGCGGATCCAGTTCCTTCGATTGTGCACTTTTCTGATGAAGTGGCGCAGCATGGCCTCGGTCACTTCGTAATCAGCGATGACTCCATCGCGGAGCGGACGCACCGCGACAATGTTTCCAGGCGTCCGGCCGAGCATCCGTTTGGCGTCGTCGCCAACGGCGAGGACAAGATTAGTTCCGGACTTCACCGCGACGACACTGGGCTCCCGCAAAACGATGCCCTGATCTTTCACATAAATGAGCGTGTTGGCAGTGCCAAGATCGACACCGATGTCGCTGGAGAAAGCTCCGATGATTTTACTAATCATAAAAAGAAGAAAGTCACAGATTGTGAGGGCCGATCAGGCCAAACACCCTGCAAACAAACGAGTGGGAGAAAGGTAACACGCAGGAACCATTTTTCCACTCGACCGGCAGATCAGGACGAAAAAAGAGCAGAGAATCGACTTTTTCTTGGTAAATCGCTCTCAATTTTCGAAAAAGCGGCCATCTTTCCTCGTGGCTACCTATGATATGGAAGAGGGCGTTCACTACGCCTGTCAGCGATGCGGCAATTGCTGTCGATGGCACGGTGAAGTTCCCGTGACCGACAGTGAAATTGCCAGGATTGCAGATTTTCTCGGGATGGAGCTCTATGATTTCATCGCGAAATACACCGATCTCCGCGCCAACCGCGCTGGGTTGACTCTCATCGACAAGCCTGAAGGGCCGGCAAACGAGTGCGTTTTTCTCGATGGCATCGACTGCACCATTCAGGAAGTGAAGCCAAGCCAATGCGCAGGGTTTCCGAATGAATGGAACTTTCCGGGATGGAAAGAGAAATGCGAGGCGAAGCCTTTGCGGATTGGGAAGTAGGTGCTTCGCTGGATCGATAGCCGGATTCGAACTTGTTGGTGGAAAGCAGTCCCAAACGGACTCAACAGGGTCAGATCACTGATTAGACAGGGATGGATCCCCGACTCAACAGGGACAGGTTTTCCATCTGACCACAAAAAAACGCGGCAGTTTCCTGCCGCGTTTTTTGGAGTTGGTTTGGAAACCAAAGATCGGATCTTAGAGGGATCCTTTGAGCGCAGACGACGGCTTGAAGCCAACGGTCTTGGACGCTTTGATCTGGATGGTCTCGCCAGTCTTAGGGTTGCGGCCAGTTCTTGCAGAACGATTGCGAACTTCGAAGGTGCCGAAGCCGATCAGCTGGACGCTGCCGTCTTTCTTGACGCCTTTGGCGATGTTCTCGAGGACAGCTTTGACTGCTTCCTCTGCTGCTTTCTTAGAGGTGTCGCCACCAAGTGTATTCTGGACTGCTTCTGTGAGTTCTCCCTTGTTCATATCGATTAGTTGATTGTGGTCAGGTTTTAGTATGAGTTGCTGATCGAGGTCGCTTCTTGTGAAACTGCCCCGGTTTCAGCAGGTTGAGGTTTCCGTCTCAATACCTTAATATGAACCGAAATTTACTTTAGCAAGCTTAAATTTTAAGGGTTCTTCCCATTTTCTTTGGCCTCCCAGTTGTCCGATTTCTACAAAATGAGCACTTCACCTGTTTGCACTCACCTGTCTGCCGTTCCTGACATTCCCACCAACACATTTGTCGCGCCGGATGCCGCAATTATGGGCGATGTGAGGCTGGGAGAGCGTTCCAGCGTCTGGTTCCAATGTGTATTGCGGGCAGACATATCCCCGATCGTAATTGGGGTAGGGACAAATATTCAGGACGGAACCATTATTCACATGGCAAGCGACCTCGGTACTACGGTGGGAAACTACGCAACGGTGGGGCATCGGGCTTTGCTGCATGCCTGCGAAATCGGGGATGAGGTGCTGGTAGGGATGGGGGCGATCGTGATGGATGGAGCAGTGATCGGTCCGAGAAGCATTGTTGCGGCTGGAACCCTAGTAACAAAAGGGTTCCAGGCTCCTGAGGGGTCTCTGGTAATGGGCTCTCCAGCGCGAGTTGTTCGCTCGCTGTCCAAGGAGGAAAGGGCGGAACCCCGGGGCTGGGCGGAGAAATACATCCAAGTTGCAGCGGAGCACGCAGAAAGGGCCGAAACGGGCGAGGGTTGAAATTCCTTTGATTGCGGGCACTCCGCGTTTGCCAAGCGCCGATCCGCCACCGATACTTGGGGCCTAGAGTCTATGGATAAGCAGGTCGTGGAAGTCGAAGTCAAAAGTGTTCTGGCAACCAGTGCGGGTTCCGCCGTGTTTTTGGGTAATGACGAAAAGGTTTTCGTCATCTATGTCGACCATTCGGTTGGGTCCGCGATCAACATGTTTCTACATGGAACGCCGAAACCACGGCCTCAAACGCATGATCTTTTTGGCGATGTTTTAATCGCTTTGGGTGCAAAAGTGGAGCGTATTGTCATCAATGACTTCACGGATACGGTCTATTTTGCCCGTCTTATCATTGGTGCAGAGAACGAAGTTCAGGCTCGAAAGATCGTCGAAATCGACGCAAGACCGAGTGACAGTATCGCTCTCGCAGTGCAGGCAAATGCCCCCATTTTCGTCGTCGAGCACGTCTGGGAAGCGGTCGAAGACATGTCGACCGTGCTGAAAAAGATGGAGGAATCCGGTGACGGTGACGATTTGCCTGAGGTTTGAATTGAATCAATCGTCCAGCGTATAGACAAACAGTCCCGAGCGGAGCTTCGGTTCGAACCAAGTTGATTTCGGAGGCATGATTTCACCGGCATCGGCGATATCAATGAGCTGATTCACGTTCGTGGGATACATGGAGAAACCGACGGCCCAATCGCCGCTATCGACCCGTTTTTCGAGTTCCCCGGGCCCGCGAATGCCTCCGACGAAATCGATTCGAGTATCGGTGCGCGGATCTCCAATATCGAGAAGAGGAGTGAGAATACGCTCCTGCAGAACGGAGACGTCGAGCTTGTCGATCGGATTGGCAGACTCGATTTCGCTCCAGCGTATCTCGTGCCAGCTTCCATCCACGTAGATGCAGAGTGACTCAGCCGAGTCAGGCGCTTGCTTGCCGTTGGAATCGAGCACGAACTGCTCGTTGATGCGTTGTAGAAAACTATCGGGCGTAAGGCCATTGAGATCTTTTACGACACGATTGTAAGCGAGAATATTGAGCTGGCTTGCAGGGAAAAGTACGGCGAGAAACCAGTTGTAGTTTTCACTGCCATTGTGATCCGGGTTCGCTTCGCGGCGCTCGCGTCCAACTCGCGCCGCACTGGCGCTGCGGTGATGTCCATCTGCCACGTAGGAGAGGGGGACTTCGCCGAAAGAATCGAGAATTGGCCCAGCTTCGGACTCAGCGACTCGCCAGACGGTGTGTTGCACTCCCATGTCGTCGACAAAGTCGATTGTTGGCTCATTCGATCTCGTCCAGGATTCTACGAAAGTATCAATCGCATCAACGTCCTTGTAGGTGAGAAAAACAGGCCCCGTGTTGGCGCTGAGTTCGTCAGTCAGGCGAGTTCGGTCGTTTTCCTTTACCGGGCGAGTTTTCTCGTGTTTGCGGATGATGTCGTTTTCGTAGTCCTCAATGTGGCAGGCCAGGGTGATCCCGATCTGGGAAAGGCCATTCATGATCTGGCGGTAGAGATAGACGCAAGGCTCGGGCTCGCGTGTGAGAATCCCGTTTTCCTGCAGCGCATCGAGATTCGATTTCGACTTTGCGTAGATCTCGTCTCCGTAAGGATCGGTATCATCCGGAAAATCGATCTCGGCTCGGACGACCCGAAGAAAGCTGTGAGGATTGTCACCGGCGAGGGCTCTTGCCTCTTGTGTATTGACGACGTCGTAGGGCACGGAGGCTACGGTTTCGGCCTTGCCGGGAGCGGGGACAAGCGAGGGAAATGCTTTCACTTTCATGGAAAATACGGCCCGCGGAAATTTACGTCGGGACTGGATCACTCCTACACAGATGCGGTGGCTTCACAAGTGCCAATGTATTCAGCGCAGTTCAAACTCCGCTTCTGCCATCCGAACCCCATTCACCTGCAGCTCTACCAAATGCGTGCCGGGATAGAGTGCTCGGACGCTGGTCTGATCCATATTGTGTTTCTTGGTGAGCTCGATTTCTTCGCCCGCAGCGAGTTCGATCGTTTTCCATTTGAAGACCTTTGCAGAGACTTTGTCGGCTTTTCTGACGTAGCGAACGGTGTAGTCGGCCATGAGGAGGACTTTCTTTTTGCCATCGTTTCGAATTCAGGCCTTGAGGGAAGTGGCATCACGATCGAGATGAATGTTGGATTGATGTTTGAGCCGGCCATGAAACTCAAGGTCCTCCGGTCTCTTTGAAGCGATACGGAGAAAGCGTCCGCCCTCGAAATCGCTCGATACTGCTGACATCTGGCCGGCGAGTCTCTGGACCGCCTCTTTATCGAGCCAGTCTTTGAAAGCCTTGCGCTCTTTCGGCTCGCCCTGCTTCATCATGGAGAAAGATG
>JAKMGR010000450.1 GCA_022424805.1 Verrucomicrobiales bacterium | reverse complement strand
TGACTGATGTCGTGCCCTTGTTCTCGATGCCAGCCCGGCTTCTTGATTTCCGGATAGATGCCGACGTTGCGGCTCGTGCTTTGATTCAGCGCCTGGATAAATTCCAGCTCCTCTTCCAGCGAGCGTCACGATTTCGAACGCGCCTTTACCGTCTGGAAATCGACGAGCCAGCGCAAGGCGAAGCAAACCTGCCGGTCGTAAAACTCTCCGCCTCGGTCATGGAACGGCTCCGGACGAAAGTTGGCGATCCTGTCTATGTAACGGACACTAGCTGGTGGTTGGGTGGCTTGCATTCCATGCACGTCGTTGTCGGAGGCGAGAGTGATAGTAGCGATGACGTGGTCGAAATCGCTCCAGAAGCATTCGACCTGATTGTGACTCGGAGGAGGCACGACAAAGTGCTCAAAGTGGAACGCCTCTATTGAATCGGGGCACTGCTCTCACCCCCGATCACGCCCTTTTTTAAATCGCACTTCGCCCTGCATATTTGCTAGATTACTTATGTCGATGGACATTTCTAAAACCGCGTCAGTCTTTGCCTTTATCTCCATCCTCGCTGGATCGAGTGCCGCAGATGCGCGTGCAAACGACAAAGCCGGTCACGCCTATTTCGAGACCAAAATCCGCCCGGCTCTTGTCGCTCACTGCTACGAATGTCATTCTGCAAATGCAGAGAAAATAGGCGGAAAATTGCTTCTCGATTCACGCGAGGGAATTCTCACGGGCGGGGAATCAGGACCTGCTCTTGTTGCCAGCAAACCGGACGAAAGCCTTCTCATTCACGCGCTGCGTTGGGAGCACGACCTGGAAATGCCGCCGAAGGAACCGCTCGTCCCACAGATGATTCACGACTTCGTGAAATGGATCGAAATGGGGGCTCCCGATCCACGCACCGAACCAAAGGTTGAGTTATCCGGAAAAACATACGAAGACGGTGCGCTCTGGTCCTTCGAACCTGTGGCCAATCCCAAACCACCAGAAGTTGCAGACAAGAGTTGGCCTCGAGATGCGATTGATTACTTCACGCTCGCCAGTATGGAGGACGTGGATCTGTCTCCGACAAATGACGCTCCTCATGAAACCCTGATTCGGCGCCTCTATTTTGATTTGATCGGACTTCCACCGACCGAAGCAGACATCGCTCTTTTCCGAGCGGATCGAGTCGCTGATGAAAATAAGGCCGTTGAAAAACTCGTCGACCGGCTCCTGGCATCCCACCAGTTTGGCGAACGCTGGGGTCGTCACTGGCTCGATGTGGCGCGCTATGCGGAGTCGAACGGAAATGACGGCCTCAGCCGAAACCCGACGTTTCCCCACGCGTGGCGATATCGGGACTATGTGATCGATGCGTTCAATCGCGACGTGCCCTACGACCGCTTCCTGACCGAGCAGATTGCCGGTGATTTGTTACCCCACGATTCACCGGAGCAACGAGACCGCCAACTCATCGCGACAGGCTTTCTCGCACTCGGCGCAAAACCGGCCAAGGCGATGAACAACAATTTCGACATGGACGTCGTCGCGGATCAACTCGATGTAATTGGCTCAGGAGTGCTCGGCCTCAGTGTCGCCTGCGCTCGTTGTCACGATCACAAATTCGACCCCATCCCAACTCGCGACTACTATGCGATGGCCGGTTTTTTCACCAGTTCGCAAACCATGTGGGGGCTCGCTGCGAATGAAAAGCTCACTGCACCGCCGACCGACCTTCATGTTCTTGAGACAGCCCCGAAAGTGTCTCCCCCTCCCTGGTGGAAAGAATCCGTTCTCGTTCTCGAATCGAACACCGGCATTCCGAAAGCTATCCCCAAGCCAAAGTGGGAAACCGGCAAGCCACTCGCAATGGGAGTTCGGGATAAGAAAGAAACCGGCGACGCCAAGATAAATCTCAAAGGTGACGCCAAAAAACTGGGTGACGCTGTTCCCAGGGGATTTATCACTGCCTACGGCGAAAGCAAGCCCCCTCCGATCGCAAAAGGAGCTAGCGGAAGACTGGAGCTGGCAAAATGGCTGACACAAGCTGATCACCCCCACACGCCGCGTGTCATCGTAAACCGAATCTGGATGCACCTCTTCGGGCGCGGCATCGTGAACACGCCAAACGACTTTGGGGTCTATGGAGAGCGCCCCACTCATCCCGAGCTACTTGATCATCTCGCAACACGATTTTTCGAAGACGGTTGGTCCATGAAGCGCATGATCCGCTCCATCGTTCTGAGCAGGACATACCAACTCGACAGCTTGAACTCGCCCGAAGCCACCGATGCCGATCCGGAAAATCTCTGGCTCGCCAGGCATTCACGCCGCCGCCTCGGTGCAGAAGCCCTGCGCGATGCGATGCTCGCCGTGAGCGGCCAACTCGATCTCACACCTGCGGAAGGATCCATCATTCGGCATCGTGATATTCTGGTCAATCTTGCCTCCGAAGGCCTTCACAAACCGAGCCGCCATCGGAGTGTTTATCTTTGCTACCTTCGCAACTCCCCTCCCCCGGAACTCGCCGCATTCGATCTGCCGGCTTTCACGAAAGTGATCGGAAAACGCGATACGAGTACGATTCCGAGCCAAGCTCTATTCCTTTATAACAACCCTTTTGTCATCGAGCAATCCAGCCACCTCGCTGATCTGGTAGTTTCCTCCACCAGCAACGACGAAGCAAAAGTGCAGACCCTTTATCGGCTCGCACTGAACCGTCTTCCCGATCCCGAAGAACAGTATCGGGCCATCGAGTTGCTTGAAGAAACGAAACGCTTAACCGAAACGGAAACCGACTCTGCGAAGAAAGCTTGGCATAGCGTATGTCAGGCATTGCTTTGCAGTAACGAGTTCCGGTATATTGACTGAGTAATTGTTTGTTTGAAATGAATCCGCTTTCCCGTCGACAGATGCTGCAATCCGCCTCCTGCGGATTCGGTTACCTCGCGTTCTCTGGTCTCAATGGAATCGCGCAGGGCGCACTTCGCGACCGGCCGGCAATCCAATCGCCACGTGCCAAA
>JAKMGR010000439.1 GCA_022424805.1 Verrucomicrobiales bacterium | reverse complement strand
ACTCACGACTGATGTTGAGCGGGATATCGGCACTATCAATGACACCTCGGATAAAGCGCAACCACTCGGGAAGAAGGCCCTCCGGCTTGTCGTCAATGAGAACATTTTTGCAGTAGAGAGAAACGCCCGGCTCCATCTGCCCCATTCCCCATAATTCGGTGTTTTCCGTAGGGACAAAGAGCAAGGCATTGATCTCGATCGGCATATCCGAGCTGAAATGCATTCGATAGCGAGGATCGTCGAAGGCTTTGGCAGAGAACTTGTAGAACTCATTGTATTCCTCGTCAGTGACCTCGGACTTCTTCTTTCTCCAGATCGCCTCGATCGTATTGACGCGATCTTCACCAATGAGAATGGGAAAGGAAACAAAGTTGGAATAGGTCTCAAGGATCTGCTTCACACGCCCGTCAGTAGCGAATTCCTCGGTGTCTTCGCGCAGCTTGAGTGTAATTTTCGATCCGCGGTCAACCTCTCCCTCAGCATCCTCGATTTCGTAGCCAGTCTTGCCGTCACTTTTCCAGACGAGACTTTCGCCATCCGTATTCCAGGAACGTGTTTCAACAGTAACTTCGTCGGCAACCATGAATGCGGAGTAAAAACCAACTCCAAACTGACCAATCAGAGCGCTTTCTTTCTGCTTCGATTCTTCCATCGCCCTGACGAATGCCTTCGAGCCGGAGTGAGCAATTGTGCCCAGATTCTCGTGCAACTCGTCGCGCGTCATTCCGAGCCCATGATCAGCAATCGTGATCGTTTTCGCCTCTTCATCGACGGAAACGTGAATTTCCAGTGGAAGGTCCGGCTGATGAACGTCGTTTTCCGATAGTTGCAGGTGACGGAATTTCTCCAGTGCGTCGGAGGCGTTGGAAACAAGCTCGCGGACAAAGATCTCTTTATCCGTGTAGAGCGAATTGATGACGATATCGAGGACCTGGCTAACCTCGGCCTGGAAATCGCGCTTTTCGGGTGCTGGGGACGTGGACATAGCAATAGATAGAGTAAAAATTTACGGTCCGAAAATGCGCGGCGCAGGGGGAAAGTCAAGAGGTGAACACACCCTTCGATCCGGGAGAGACTCCCCGATTTACGATTCGCGTGCTAACAGGACCGGAAAGCTATCGAATCGGAGGGGGCTGCGCTCCGACTTCCCTCTCTGCTTCCAGTGCCGTGATCAAATCGCTGGCCGCCCCGCCTTCGGGCAGGAGAATGATTTCCCCGTTTCCAGCAAGCAGTTCCTGGATTTCCAAGACGGAAAAGAGTGTATCGACCACCTCGGGATCTTCTCCGATTTCTTTCAGAGCTTTTCCGACAAGGCGAAGCCGCACTGCGTAGGCCTTCGCAAATTCGATCGATGCCTCACGCTCAGCGCGCGACGTAATGATGTCGACCTGGTTGTCACCAGCCTGCCGAATCGCGGAGGTCACCTCGCGAAGCCGATTGACCACTTTTTGTTCGATCTGGTGAATCATCATCCCATTTCCCTGCATTGACAGAAGGTGCCATTCGTCGGACCTTTTTATCCATGGATACACCACCGCTTCCAACTACTGACGCACCCGCCCGCTACTCTCTTCAGGAGTTTATCCAAGCCTCCGCTCAGCGCGACCGAGGACAGGGCGTATTCGAATTGGAGACCCCGCGCCTCCTCGAATTGAATCTCAATGGAGAAATCTGGACCAAGATGGGTTCCATGGTTGCCTATCGCGGCGATGTGAAATTTAAGCGCGAAGGAATCCTCGACCAGGGCGTAGGAAACCTTCTCAAAAAAGCAGTCAGCGGTGAAGGCGCATCCCTCACCAAGGCAGTTGGCCAAGGCCAGGTCTATCTCGCTGATTCCGGCAAAAAGGTGATTATCATCAACATGCAAAACGAGGAGATCATCGTTAACGGAAACGACCTTCTCGCCTTCGAACCGACGATTGACTACAAAATCACGATGATGAAGAACCTGGGTGCGATGCTTGCCGGCGGACTTTTCAACGTGCGCCTCACCGGCACAGGCATGATCGCTTTCACTTCACACTACGAGCCGATCACCCTGCGCGTCACACCCGACTCTCCAGTCTGCACCGATCCGAATGCAACGATCGCGTGGTCAGGAACTCTGCAGCCGGAATTCAAAAAGGATGTCTCCCTCCGCACCTTTGTCGGACGCGGTTCAGGCGAATCGATCCAGATGCAGTTCAAAGGCGACGGATTTGTCGTGATCCAGCCCTTCGAGGAAATCGTCTTGACCGGCAAAGCCGGCTAAAGCCATTCCTGGAGCACAGTGGCGAATGATAAGTGGCGGCCAGAAAATTTACTGGCCCGCTGCATTCGCTTGAATGCCAGCCTTGATCATTTCGAGGATAGGATCCCACATGACTGTCTGATCCAGTTTGCTCGGCTAATTGCGGCGACTCCAGAGATCCAATCGAATAGGTCGCTGAGCCTTCCCGCTTCCCTGCGTTTTCCGAGGAATCGACATCGATCACGAAGTTCGACATATCCATCGCAAAGTTGGGAGCGTCGACTTTAGCGGAGGGAAAAGTGACCGTCATGTCTCCCAGCATGAGCTTGTTATCGGGGCCTCCACCAGCCATATTGACGCTTACTGTGCCGCTGTCGAGAGCCACCTTCGCAGTTCCGCCCTCGTCCGGGAAAGTGACATCGAATGCACCTAAATTCATAGCTCCCGTAAAATGGGCACCTCTCTGAAAATCAAACTGCCCCGTCAATTCCCCAAGCGATCCGGTTGCAACTTCCTCACCTTTTGAGGTAACGGAGAGGC
>JAKMGR010000425.1 GCA_022424805.1 Verrucomicrobiales bacterium | reverse complement strand
TTATTCCACGGCCGGCGGCGGACTGAAACGACTGACGCTGGGGGAGTTGAAAGCCTTTGCAGATGCCGGCATGAAGGAGAAGGCAAAAGATGAAGGCGGTCTTATCCTCGAACCTCATCATGATCGGGTATTCGATTTCTCTGTGCTCTTCGAAATGCAGCCTGCAGGTTTACGCAAGCTAGGCCAAACGTCTCAGATGATCGCTCCCTCGGGAGGCTATCGAGGAACCCTTTCCTTCTCCTCTTTTTGCAGCGGGCTTCCTGATGAGATCGCACGATTTCTGAATACGGATGCTCTTTATCACTACGGAGACGAAAGCGCCTTCTGCGAATCCCTTGCTTCCTGGCTCCGGAGCCATAATTACCTCGGCCCTGTGTGTGTCGATGCCTATCTGCATCGGAATGCCGATGGTGAACTTCAACACCGCGTCGCGTGCGAAATCAATGCTCGTTTCACGATGGGGCGCGTCGCTCACGAATTGCGGAAACAAGTCGCTCCCGACTGTGGTCTGCGGTTTGAAATTGTGAAGTCTGACTCCCAATTTGATGAAAGTGAGAACTACGAGCTCAAGGACGGTAAGATTTTCAGAGGCTCGATAATCCTGAGCGAACCAAGACCGGATTCGCGCTTTGCTGCACGCATCACTATTGCTAAGCGTCGCGATGATCTGTAGACTATGGGCAGCAGATTCTCAATGCCTCTCCGCCTCATTATCATTGTCTGCGCCTTGCTGACAAGCCTCCCCGCATTCCCTGCTGAACTGACACGTGAAGTCGCGGCTAAGGTTCACCGGGCCACCGTAGAAATAAACATCGGTGGCCAGCTGCGCGGCGGAGGAGCTTTTGTCAAAAACATCAAAGGCAAACCATTTGTAATAACAGCAGCGCGTTTGTTTCCGAATCCCCGGGTTACCTGTTTTGTTCGCACCGAGGACGATGACGCGCACTTTGCTTCACTGACAGGATACGACCTTGGCCATGATCTCGCTCTACTCGAAGTTGATCCGGCGTCAGTTAAACCATACGTCACACTCTCAGTAGCTGCGAATCCACCATCTGAAACGAAACCCGTTTTTAATTTCGGCCCGGCCCTGAATCGGCGGACATTAGTAATTCCGGGAAACGTCGCTGATGCTCGTGTTTCTTTCACAGGCTTTTTTAAAGGCCAGGGCTACATCCAGCACTGGTTCCGATAAGAGATCAATTCCGCGCTCACTTCGGGTGGAATCTGGGTGAACCGGTCAGGTGAAATCGTGGGCATACAGCGCGGACGACTGATTGGCGATCAGGGCGCTCCTTCTTCCGGCCTGAGCATGGCTTCTCCGCCAAAAGCTATTCGGCAGCTGATAAGCAAGCAAGGTATCGCGAAAACATCCGGCCTCGGCGGCTAAGTGGGGGAATCGTGGACTGCCGATGAAGCATTACTCGATAAATTACCTCGGGGAATGGCGGGACTTATTGTCAGTAGTGTAATCAAGAATCGCCCCCTCGCCCGCGCCGGAATCAAGCAATTCGAAATCATTTTCACTTGCGATGGCAAACCGACTTTGCGAAGACACCAATTACTTGAGATGATCCGAAAAAAGGGAACGGAGACTTCCTTCAAGCTGGATATCTTTCCCGACGGAGAGCGTCAGTGAAAAACGGTAAATCTCGTCACTGACTGCCTCGAAGACCTGTGGAAATGGTCGATCAGTTTTCTTCGCGCAGGTAGTTTTCGATTTCGAACTGGGCACGACGGCGGGGCTCCCCCTCTTTGCGCTCCTGATAGGCATTTGTCAGGTCGTGGTCGAGAATTCGAGCCTTCGTGTTGTCATTCCATTGGATATCGAAGCACTCCTCCAACTGCGCCTTGAGACGAGTGGCATAAATCGGGAAAACCGTTTCGACGCGGGAGTCGAAGTTCCTCGGAAGGAGGTCGGCTGATGAGAGATAGACCTCATCTTCTCCATCATTCTTGAACCAGAACATGCGACTGTGTTCTAAATACTTGTCGACAATACTGATCGCCTGAATTGGACTTTTTTCCAATACCATCGAAAACATGCTACGCACGATCAGCCGAACAGGGACTCCTGCTGCCGCAGCCCTATGTATCAACTCGTTGGTCTCAGAGTCTGAGAAATTGTTCACCTTGATCGAAATTCCTGAGGAAAGCCCCGCATTGTGATTCGCGATTTCTCGCTCAATTTTCTCTCGGAGAAACGTCCGGAGATGAAAAGGAGCAGAGACGATGTGCTTCAACTTAGGAGGCTGGTATGACCGACGGAAAAAACGGGAAATTTCTGCAGCATCATGCCCAAACTCCTGATCGTAGGTGAAGAGCAGATGATCCGCGAAAGTCGTTGCGGTGTCCTCGTTGAAATTTCCGGTGCCTAGAACTGTGTAATAGCGGATTTGCCCCTGCTCCTTTCTCGTGATCAGAACCATCTTGCTGTGAACCTTCAAACCCTGAACACCAAGCTGGACTTGCACTCCCGCATCGCGATAGCGCCCCGCCCATTTGATGTTAGCTTCTTCATCAAAGCGCGCCTGTGGCTCGACAAGCACAAAAACCTCTTTCCCGTTTCGCGCCGCAGCCTGAAGAGCACCTGCGATACAGGAGCCCTTGGCAAGACGATACTGCGTCATTATTATGCTTTGGACGAGCGGATCGATTGATGCCTCCTGAAGGAGACGTATAAGGTTCCCGAATGGTTGGTAAGGAACATGCAGCAGAATATCCCTCCTGCGAATTGCGGCAAAGAGGCTCGCTTTTCTCCGCTTGAGCGATTTCACCGGAACAGGCTCCGCCTTTTCATAATTGAGATCCGCAGTTCCCAGCTTCGGAAAGGCGAGCAGGTCGCGACGGTTGTGATATCTGGCCCCCGGGTAGAGTGAATCAGACCGAGCGAGGTTGAGCTTTCGCAAAATCAGGTTCAGGAACGGTTTCGGGAAATTCTCATCGAAGTTCGCCCGAACGGGAAGCCCATCCTCCCTCGCCTTGAGACTATCTTCCATTTGCTCATAGAAGCTCTCGGTAAAATCATCATCAAACTCGAGCTCGGAATCACGCGTGAACTTGATGGCGTAGGATTCGTAGGTGTCGTAGGGGAATGTCGCAAAAACCTCCGGCAAACCGAATCGGATGATATCATCAAGATACATCACAAGTTGTTCATCCCCCGATTTCGGAAGAGGAATGAAGCGAGGTAGATTCCCAGGAATTTCGATCAAGGCGTGCATTGGCCGCCCGGCTCCATCGGCTTTCGAAGCGCGCACAGCCAAATACATAGGTAGATCCTTCAGGCGCGGAAGCTTGGAAGCCGCTTTGAGAATGATGGGGAAAATGTGCGGGCTGACCTTCTCGCGGAAATAGTCTCGAACAAAGCCTCGATATTCAGAGGGAATCTCGGGACTCTCCAATAAAACAATACCATTTTTCTGGAGCCCCACCCGCACTTCTTCATACGCTTTATTGAAGTCCTCCGACTGGTTTTTCACGAGGCGAGTTACCTTACGCAGCGTGTCATTCGGATCCGGAATGTCGAGGGTCTTCCATTCGTCTCCCAAGGAAGCAAGACGTTTCAGTGTCGCCACTCGTACACGAAAAAACTCGTCGAGATTCGAACTGTAAATCCCTAAGAACTTGAGACGCTCCAGGAGAG
>JAKMGR010000087.1 GCA_022424805.1 Verrucomicrobiales bacterium | reverse complement strand
CTCATCGAAGCACTACGTGCCGGGCAGGCTGCCGGTGGCGACAGCCGTGGCCGCCAGTCAGCCGCCCTCCTCATCGTCCGTGACGGCTGGGGCTACGGCGGTATCGATGATCGTTTTCGGGACATCCGCGTTGATGAGCACGAAACACCGATTGAGGAACTGGAACGTGTCTATCGGAAGCATCGAAACCTGTTTCCGCGCCCGGAGTAGCCACTCATTTCACCTTTGTCCTAATCCCCCTGCCGGGCAAAAGATAAGGATGAAGGAAAATGAGTTGGTGACTCGACCAAACTCCACAATCGGAGTAACTTAGCTCTCAGACCCACGCTTCCGCCATGCTCGAGTTTTCTGACGCCCCCTACCAATTTTTCGAAGCACGCCCTTCCCCGTTTTTCATCAATGTCGCGCGATTCGTTAACGGCAAATTCATTCTTCCCGGCAAAAACCATCGCATCACAGACATCAGAATCGAAGGGGCCACTGATTTGCCACGCGAGATTTTTGAAAGTGGCGACCGCCTTGTGTTCGTCTCAAATCATCCCAGCCACTCAGACCCACAGCTCGTCACGGACGTGCATCGGCAACTCGGTGTCTCCGGATGCTTCATGGCAGCTTATGATGTGTTTTTACGCGGAAAATTGAATGCGTGGTCCATGCAGCGGCTTGGAAACTTCTCCATCGACCGCGAAGGAAGCGATCGAAATGCTATGGCTGCTGCGATCGACACGATCAAAGCGGATGACTACGCCCTAACGATCTTTCCCGAAGGCAATGTCTATCTCACGAATGACAGGGTAACTCCCTTTCTCGACGGAACAGCATTTATTGCGCTGAAAGCCCAGCAAGCAATCAAGGATGCCCGGGTAAAGATTGTGCCACTGAGCTTGAAGTTCACCCACCTCTCAACCCCCCGCGCAACGGTTACGCAACGTTTGCTTCAGCTCGGGAAAGACAGCGGACATGAATACAATTCAGCAGACCCGATCCTGGCCGTGATCGGGCTGGGAGCACATCTGGTTTCAGACCATCTAAATGAACACGGCTACGCTGACCAGATATTGGTCGATCCCGACACCATTTTTGATTCCCTTTCCGCCTTCACTACTTCGCTCGTATCCGATATCGAAAAGGCTCTCGAAACCGAAACCTCTGAAGAAACGGCTCTAGTCGATCGTATCCGAAAAATTCGATCGAAGATTCACCAAATCCGCACCGATGAATCATCCGACGCAGACCCTCACGAAATTGACGGCCTCGCTGACAAGTCCATTCTCGCGCTTCGGATTCACGGATATCTGACCCCCTATCTCACCGACAATCCAACCGTCGACCGATACGAAGAAACCGTGGAAAGGCTTGCCGAAGACTACTACTCGCAGATCATGCCGCGCACCGGGCCACGTCGGGCAACCGTCAAGGTCGGCGAACCGATCGACGTTTCCGAGATTCTCGAAAACGCAGGAGGGAAACTGCGAAATGCCGTGAGAGAACTCACCATGGCGACTGAGTCGGCTGTTCAATCGGGCATTGATGAAATCAATGCAGCCAACGACGCTCCGGGTGCGAAGCGATTGGAAGAAGTTTGAATTTTCCGACCGGAAAATTCTACAAGCCCACGTCGCGAGCTTCCCCTTTCTTCTCGCCTTTCTTAACGCCAACTTTGGCTTTCTTCTCACCCTTGGCCTTGCCTTTGGCTTTCTTCTCGCCTTGACCTTCTTCCTTGGCGTGATCGTCGTGCTTTTTGGCGCCATCTTTGTGATCATCACGGTGAGCGTCGTCACCGTGATTTTCGCCGTGATGTCCGTGGTCCCCGTGAAGGATCTTAGTGTCGTCGAAATTGTGACGCTCGCAGCCGAGCATTGTCAGCGCAGCAACCGCGCCCCAGATCAAGATTTGGGCCATACTTTTCATGTAGGTTTTTAACCGCGACATATGGGTTTTGCAACTTCCAAGTTTTCCGATAGGCTCGCAACCGATGCCACAAAACAAACGTCCCAATATTCTCTGGTATTGCACCGATCAGCAACGCTTCGATACAATCGGTGCCTTAGGCAATCCGTACGTCCAAACCCCGACCCTGGATCGACTTGTCGAGGAAGGAACAGCGTTCACCCGCACCTATTGCCAGAGCCCGATCTGCACCCCGAGCCGAGCGAGCTTCATGAGCGGGCTCTATCCATCGCGGGTGCACAACACACGAAACGGAAATGACACCTACCCGGAGAATGCTCCGCTGATCAGCCGTCAACTCGCCGAGGCAGGTTACGATTGCGGGCTGATCGGAAAATTCCATCTTCAGAGTTCTGGAAAACGAACGGAGCCGCGCATCAAAGACGACGGCTTTCGCTATTGGAAATTCAGCCATGCCCCCCGGGATGACTGGCCCGAAGGAGAACACGACTACGCCGACTGGGTTCGAGATCAGGGAGCTGACCTCAATGCTCTGCGGGAATCTGAAGATCGCGTCCCTGCTGAATTTCACCAAACGACTTGGGCAACTACGAGAGCGATTGAATTTTTATCGGAAGACCGTGGCGACTCACCCTGGATGCTGAACATCAACATCTACGATCCGCATCCTCCGTTCATTCCGCCTCGTGAGTATGCCGAGAAGTTTGATGAAAACGACATGCCCGGCCCGCATTTTAAGCCATCGGACATCGAAGCGCAAAGCAAACTGGAAGGTGCAGATTTTCAAACCAAGTCGCGAGACCCGGCCGAGTTCGAC
>JAKMGR010000394.1 GCA_022424805.1 Verrucomicrobiales bacterium | reverse complement strand
GCGGACAACAATACGCCACTAGCAAACCTTTTCGTCAGCATGGCGCAGCGTATGGGAGTGCAAACAGAGACATTCGGAAGCAGCACTGCAGCCGGCGTAAGGGGTCTCGAAGGATGAAGTCCGCTCTACAACCCTGTTGAGTCTTCGAGTCGACCCTGTTTGCTCTCACTCCGGCACTGCGAAATCGAAGATAATTTCCTTGTTCGCCGTCTTCAAATCCTCGGTGGCTGCCGGGACGACTCCCGATCCTCCTAACATCACGATGACGAGCTTTTCCAGTTCGAGAATGGGCGCAAGATCATTGACCTTTCGGCAACTGATCAAACTGAGCTGAACCATATTTTTCAACGCGGAAAGTGGCTTGATGGATTCCAGATTCTCCGATCCGGTCACGTAGAGTTGCTCTAATCCCTTTGCAGCCTGGATGCCATCCAGTGATGTCAATTTCGGGCAGTGCGTAAACCCTGCATACTGCGAAACGCTTGCGGGAATTCCTTGGACCGAGCGAAAATTCGGGCAAGCTTCCAAATGAATCTCTCGAAGTTCTGGCAATCCAGAAAACGGCTCCAAGGTTTCCAAAGTCGTTTGCCCACCCATGCGGAGAACACGCAGCGAAGAGAGTTTTCCGATCTCCGAAAAATCGTCCAGTTCCACATTGCGAATATCCAGGACAATCAGGGAGGAGAGGCCTGATATTCCTTCGATACTCTCCAGTAAAGTCGCATTACTGAGGTCGAGGTCGGTCAATTCAGTGAGTCTGTTCAGCCCTACAATCGATGTCACTGCGCCACACCCATCGAGATTGAGCTGCTTCAGTCCAGAGAAAGGAGAAACATCGACGGCGGAAAGATTGCGACAGCGGCTGAGATAGAGATTTTCCAATGCGGGGAGCTCATCGACACTCAATGCAGTAAGAGCTTCGCATCCGCTCAGGTCGAGCGTTTCCAGTTGGGGAAGCCCACGAATCGCCGAAGCGTCCGCGAAATTCCGACTGTCGACAAAAACCAACTCACGAAGTCCCGCGTGTCGCTCGACTCCCTCGGCGGAAAATAGCTTCGGACAATCAATCGCGACGAGTGATTCGAGACCGAGCAGCTTCTCCACCCCTTTGAGCGTCTCCAGATTCGGAGCTCCAGTCAGGTCAAGAATAGCAGGTTTGCCGGCGCGGGCGACAACCCCGGCGAAATCGACCAGATCCACAAGTGTTTCGCTGGCACAACCGATCGTCATTTCATCGCCTGTATCAATCACGTCCGCCTCGTAGCGCTCCTGTAACTCTTCAAGCGCGCTGGCGCGGTCGTGCTTTTTCCACATCACGAGGATAGTAATGACGCCCATCAAGGCAAAGGCGAGAACTACAAAGCGGGCAGCGTCTTTTTTCATCAGAAAATGGAAACGGGAATGCCCGCTCTTTCCATCGGAACGAGTTGAGCAGCAACAAAATTAGGCACAATCGGCGATCTACTTTTTCGATCAGGGCACGGGGACTCGATCGAGAATGGTCGCAATGATCTGCTCGCTGGAGATTTCTTCCGCCTCGGCCTCATAACTGAGAAGTAGGCGATGACGGAGCACATCGTAGACGAGATCTTTCACATCCTGCGGAACGACATAACCACGCCCCTGCAAAAACGCGTTCGCCTTTGCCGCCAGCGTCAGATTGATCGTTCCCCGTGGCGAAGCACCAGCCCTGACAAGCGGCTCCAGCGCAGGCTCGATCTCTCCTGGCACACGCGTCGCGTGAATCAGAGTGACGATGTAGTCCTTCACTCCCTCGTCGACGTAAATGTAATTCACCAACTCCCGGCTCGCGATGACCTGCTTCGGATCGACCACTGCCTGCGTCGAGGTCTTCGCTTTCGATGTTGCCATTCGGTCGAGAATGACACGCTCTTCGTCCACCGTCGGATAGTCCACCAGCACTTTGAAAAGAAAACGATCAAGCTGCGCCTCGGGGAGCTGGTAGGTTCCTTCCTGATCAATCGGATTCTGCGTTGCGAGAACGAGAAACGGATTCGGCAATTGGTAGGTTGTATCGCCAATCGTAACCTGGCGTTCCTGCATCGCTTCTAGCAATGCACTCTGCACCTTTGCCGGAGCTCGGTTAATCTCGTCCGCGAGAATGAGGTTCGCAAAAATTGGGCCCAGCTTGGGAGAGAACTCGTTGGTCTGTGGATTAAAAATCAGCGTTCCGATCAAATCCGCCGGCAACAGATCCGGAGTAAACTGAATGCGTTGAAACTCCGCAGCAAGAGCGCCGGCGAGAGAATTTACTGTGAGAGTCTTCGCGAGACCGGGAACCCCTTCAAGGAGAACATGACCATTTGTCAGTAAACCAATGAGAAGGCGATCTACGAGCTGATTCTGCCCCACCACGACTTTCCCCATTTCAGCGCGCACAGCAGGAACCCAGGTTCCCTGCTTTTGAATTTCTTCGGCGAGCTTGTTCGTGTCGACGTTTTGCATAGTTCAGGCGTTCGAAAACGGTGTTGGAGAATGATGGACGGGAATTTCGTCGACGCAACTACTCGGGAAAGAGAATCTATGCAGGATCCGGAACCTGCTCCCCTTCCGCATCGCCATCGCTGGACTCAGAATCATTTGATTCGCCATCTGATTTACCCAAGGGTCCGAATCGCTTCCCTACGGCAGGCTCCAATCGCATCTCCCACAAATAGCGGCGGAAAAGTACCTTCAACGCAGCCGTCAGCGGAACCGCCAGCAACGCTCCGAGCAAGCCACCGAGCAGAAGCGACCAGAACAACACGGAGAATATGACGGTTAACGGATGAAGCCCCACTGAATCGCCCACGATTTTCGGAGCCGTTACCAATCCGTTGATCTGCTGAAGGATCAGGAAAATCGCGAGCACAATGAGAGGATAAGCCCAAACATTCGGCAGCCATGTCCAGGCATGAGTCAAAACCTCAACCTTGTCTCCTTCTCCAATCACTTCCGTCACGGTGAACTTATCGGTTCGCTCCTGATCCCCGTCCATGACACGGACGAAAGCGATATCACCAACACTGACATCACCTTCCTTCTCCAGAGTTCCCTCAGCGGTTGCCCCAAAATGAGCGATTGCGATCAGAACAGCCGGTACCATCACCATCAGGTTTCCAATGTAGGGAATCAGCCCGAGGATCGCGAGAAAGACTCCGATGAGCAGTGCGTATGGCAGCCCCATGAGTTGCAAGGCCACTGCGATCAGTGCGCCATCAATCATGCTCACCACCATTTGTCCCCGGAAAAAGGAAATTAGGTATCCATTGATCTCTGTCAGCGTTGCGACGACCTCATCTTTGAATTTCGAGGCTCGGAGCGGTAGATAGTCGGTCCAGCTTTCTGCAATTTTGTGACCTTCACGCAGGAAATAGAAAAGATAAATCGGCACGAGCAACATCCCCAGTAAATAGCCAAAGAAGCCGAAGGCGCCACGCAGTCG
>JAKMGR010000374.1 GCA_022424805.1 Verrucomicrobiales bacterium | reverse complement strand
CTTTGAACTTCTGAAACCTGCAATGTCGCCTTCAAAGCAATCAAGGCCAGGCTCACGAGGAGGCCCGATGCAATGGCGAGTTCCACGAGACCGAACCCCCGGCAACCCGGCGAGAAGCGTTTCTCGGGCTTCTTCATTATCTCCCAACGGCGAAAGAGATCACTGAACGGTCGTGATCGCGCTATTCACACGGACACTTCTCTTGACCTGAAATGTCGTGTGCCAAAGTCTTTCAGCCCCAAAAGGAGTGACTGTGATTAGCTCCAGAGTCCAGCTTCCATCTTTACGGACCACTGAATCCAGATCTTTCACGGTGAGAGTCTCATCATGGGGAATGGTTCCGTCTACCAACACGGAGGAACCGGGAACAAGGATCCCTTCAGTACCGAGAGAAGGCGAGCCTTGATACACTTGGAGATAGGTCCACGAGTCCGGGTAGAGGTCTGCTAGCTCAACCGTGAGGTGGGGAGACGGACCATCCACCAGCTGATTCGGAGTAATTCCTCCCACGTTGAAATCAGCCATTGGCCAGATCTGTACGGTATCGGAATCAAGGATGGATTCGGGCGCGTTTACGTCGGCGAGCGAAAAAACGGAAAACCTCTCCTCCCCCCGGACTTTTTCCCGATCCCCCCCGGGAATCGAGGTCAGGGCATATTCCAGGAGATGATCCCCATTCTCGGAAAGCGAACCCTCCGAAATCAGGGTTGCATTTCCGCGATTGATATTTTTTCCCGTGCCTTTCCCTTGGTAGGCCTGAACATGGCGAAGCAGCTTCACCATTTGCGCAGCTTCGGGCGCGTCAGAATTCGAGGTAAGCCCATTCAAAGTAATTTCAACCGTGAAAGGCCGATCCACTCGAGTTCTCGGGATGATTTCGTAGGGATCTTCAGTGGAAATGTTTACCTCCGCAACGGGGATGTAGGAATTCACGTATGTCGTGTCCAAAAGAAAGCTCGCGAGCGTTCCCGAATCAACCGCCCAGAGCTCAAATCTGGCTCCGTTGGGGTTAATCGCGAGCGGAGAGAGGGCGTTCCCCGCTTTTTCAACAGACATATCCCACTCCAGTTCGTCGGGCATCTGGACTTGGCGGATGAATTGAACGTAGTCGCCGCCATTGGACTCGGGCGAGAGCAAAAGTAAGGGTATCGTCAATAGGGAGAGTAGTTTTTTCATGGGCCGTTTCGTGTTCAGTTTGTTTCTTTCCCGGGCTCTGGACTCACTGACTCGGGAAATGAGGACGGGAGTACCGCAATCGGTCCTCCCTGAAAAGTTGCCACCACGACCCTGCCGCTGGAGCGAAGCGCTTCCGCCTCTTCTGCAGAGAAGGGTTTCTTACCGGTTGCGCGCTCTCTCGACACCTCAACCGTCCGAATCCAAGATCGATTTGATTTCAGAAATTCCTGCCATGAAACCAGAGTGGAACCCTCCTTGACCCCCGTGGAGTCTTTTAGCGAATCCGGCAGGTGGAGAACCGCCCTTTTCGGAACGAGCGCCATCAACGCTCCCCGACTCAGAACCGCTGACTCCTTGACCAGGTCCCGGCCGGTAAAACGCGGGGCTGGGTCTTTCGCCTCACCAGCGCGAGGCCCCACCTTTCGAACTGGATCGTTCTGATTGGCAATCCGAAGCCGGTTTGAGAGCGCTTCCCCCTTCACCGGCTCGGTCATCGTTGAGGCACCCCGGGCCGCGCCGGCAGCAGAACCCCCTTCCGGACCGGGATCGCCGGCCGCGTTACCCGCAGCAAAAAGAGAGATCAGCAGGGCGCCATTCGCGAGAAACAGGGGGGGTGGGAAGCTAAAGGACCGAGTGCTCAAAACTTGTAGGGAAATGATGAGGCGGCTGGAAACCACAGGGACAAAACGTTGGTGGAGAAGTTAACGGCGTCGACGACCACGCTTTCTGGTCTCGTCATCGATATTCGGATCCGAATCATTAAGCTTCTTTGGACTTTGGCCGGGGTTGCTTGAGTCGACTCCGTCGTAGTTGTTGCCATGCCCGTTATTTTGCTTCAGGGCAGCATCCTCCACCTCGGTGAGATTCCCATCGCAATCAACCGAACCAATATCGGTCTCAACCTCTTCATAAAAACTGACCAGAAATACCAGATCTTGAAGATCAAACCCACTGCTATTCGTATCCGTATGGGTCAGCTCGACCAAGTAAATCACGTCTCTCGAGCCGATCTTTATCTTACCTTCCGAATCGAGAAATGGAAGGAGGAAGGACTCAATGGAAGGCTGCTGATACAGAGGCGTCGTCGTCGGGGGGACATCGCCATTCCGAAGGGCCCTGACATTTTGGGAAACCGAACGGGAATCGTGCGTCGAGCTCCAAGACCCGTTGTAGCGCACGTAGCGTCCACTGAAATCGAGAGTGTCCCCGCTAGCCAGCTTCGTCGACCAAACAATCTTATTGGGGTTGACGCGATCATGCGTATCAAAGAAAAAGCTTTTTGAGGAGTCTCCATTCTGACTCACCCTTCCTTGCGTGGGTACCCATTCCCAGTGGACAACTCTACCACGCCAATTTTTCCAAACTCTCTTCACGGAGGCCCCAAGTACCCTGACATCGGCGAAGACGCAACGATCAGCGCGAACCGTCCCTGTATTTTCGATGGACACAATATCTGAAACAGCCTCAGGGACAGTAACATCCCAGGTCAGGGTGGGGTGGGTACCGGTCTGGACCATCGTCGGATAGGCGCTCAGCGTGCCAACGGGGATAATCGGAGACTCTTCCTGCCCCAGCATCAAAACCGGAGTTGCCGCCAGAGCGGTGATCAAAGCGAAGAAACTGCGGGGCTGGAGGAGGATTCCCCAGTTTTTAAATCCATCGGGTCTTTTTAATTTGTTCATTTCGTACGTGTATGATTTGCGACAACAACACTGGAGGAATGTAAGGCCATAGTCAAGCATAAATCGTTAAATACAGCAATCTATGTATAGAATAGGATAAAATTTTAAATTTTCGATGGGCCGCAAAAGCTTCTGCCATCCGTGCGTGGGAAGCAGGAAATCAGTGCCTCCTCGGATTCGATAGAAATCCCGAGGAACCTGCCAAGCTGAACTGCGAGGTTAAGGAATACTGCTTTCATATCCAGACGAGGTGAATGTACGTTTTTCCTAGGGTAGGCAGCCCGTATGACGGATCGATATTCTCCTTTAAGCAGGAAAAATCAAAAATGATACAACGGGCCGGTCGGACTCGATGCAGCTCTTCGCGGCGCCGCCAGCAACAGGATCGGGAACATCTCCGTTTCGCCTCGATCGAACGAGAGCCGATGAGGACCTCGCCTGCGCCTCCCGAATCCGTAACCGCGAAACTGGAGCTCAGAATTTCCCGACGTCCCACAGACCGTCATCCGCTCGGTCTGAAGGATCATATGGAGCACCACCCTCAAGAAAAACAGGCGGCATCGATGTCAGGTCGATCTCCAACGGAGTACCTTCCAGTGACACGATCGAGGGAAGTTCTGCACCACCGGGGAGATATGGAATGATCAGATCAGGCCCGAGTGTTGCCGCATCTTCGGTGGGATGGTCGGCAAGATAGGCCCGCTGAGCGATGTAAACGGACCTGAGGTCTATCGAAGCCTCCCGTCCCTTGGTCCACTCCGAGTAGGAGCTGAAACCAAGAAAGCTAATGGAAGCAAGGGCAAGGAGCAGCGCCACAACAAGGGTAATTTCCAAAATCGAAAACGCTAAGGAAGGATGCAGGGCAACCTTCCGCGAGTGCGAGAAATTAAGATGTTTTACCGAGGAGATTTTCAAACGTATGGCTCTCGAATGTTGACAATGAACCTGATTACCGAGGTTCAGGCGCGAAAACGGGTTGGCACTTCGCCACCCTCGGCATTGGACTGTAGCATAGTCTGATGCCGCGAGTCAAGATGAAGCACGGATTCCCCGGAGCGCATGAAGAGATCGAACCGTCAGGCGATAATTGTATTGGATTCAGTAATCAATTATAGTCGAAGGACCGATCACTCGGCCCAACGCCATCTGGTTGGGCCTCGTTAAACTGATCCATCTTGAATGAAAATCTGGGACCCTGTAGAAAGGCCCCAGAAAATGAAAGGCAAACGCCGCACTACAGCAGAAGGAATCCGCATCCCTGCGGAAGGCAGACGGAGGAAAGACCATCCTTGACGTCTACAGTGAGCACGACATTTGCCTATCTTCGTTCGCGCATCAGGCAACCTAGCTGCTGGCTGTATCACTACGCTCTGCTGTGAGCAAACCTTCCATCGCTGGAAACGGGCATCCAGCTAAGCGAGATAGACTGACACGAAGTGGCAGCCCGCAGAGCGGAGCCGCAGGCGAAGTCAATTCGGGATGATGGAGGTCAGCCAGACCAAGCGGCTGAGGGAGCTAGAGAAAGAGAATGGCGCACGTTCCAAAGCACTGCGACGTTTGCGAAAACGAGATACCCACCTTCGGCACTCAACCCTGTTCCCTTCACCATCATTCTCTCTTGAGTCATCGATCTGACATTGTTCGTAGCTTTGCGGCCGACCTTTCAGGGCGGGTTCGGCTATTTCATTCAATACCAACCCTGAAGGGGTGAGCTTTGTGCGATCGGGCTTTCAGCCCGAATTTGCCTCGGTTTTTTTGAATGCACTCTGATCTCAAAAAGTGGTAGTTTGCGGTATGAGTTTACGAATCGCTATCCTTCTTCTCCTCGGCGCAGGACTGACTTCGGCGGAGGAGATTTCCGTTCCGGGCGATTACCAAACGATTCAGGATGCAATCAATGCGGCGAAGGAAGGGGCTCGAATCCTCGTTCAGCCCGGGATCTACGAAGGACAGGTCCAGCTTCGCCCCGGCGTTCACCTCATCAGCCTTGGGAACGATGAGGGCGGGAAGAAAGGACTGCTCCGGGCGGAAAAGACTATCCTTGCCTTTTCCGGTTCACCGGTGGTTTCCCTTGCGGAGGGTTCTTCGATGGATGGATTTACGGTCACCGGTGCCGATGGCGGATTTGATGAGGCACTCTATGCGAAGCACCATGCCGAGCGGGGCGAAAACCTGGCGGATTCTCATGGTGCGGTCGGTTTCGAAGATTCGCAGCCGGCTATCTCCATAGTTGGTGTGTCTGCCAGGGTGACGCGATGCATTGTCCGGGACAACGGTCAGGCTGGAATCGGAGTTGCCGGTGAAAATAATGAATCGGTCATTTCCGACAACGTCGTTTTCCGGAATATGGGAGGCGGGATCGGCATCGCCAACCACGCCAGCCCGACAGTCACAGGAAACCGTTGTTCCGAAAACCTGAGGGGTGGGATCGGTTGCCGGAACTCTTCTCCTCTGATCAAGGGGAATCATTGTTTCCAAAACGTTCGCGCCGGAATCGGGATTCGCGAGGGCGCCACTCCTCTTGTCGAAGGGAACAATTGCTACGGGAATCGCCGCGCGGGAATCGGCGTACGAATGCCAGGCACCGAACCGCTCATTCGCAGAAATCGATGCAGCGGAAACGGCATGGCCGGGATC
>JAKMGR010000356.1 GCA_022424805.1 Verrucomicrobiales bacterium | reverse complement strand
CCGTAGAACAGGGCGAGGCCAGGAAGGGTCATCAGGAGGACGAGGACCGTTGCAGTGAGCATCCAGGCTGTGTCACCGGAATCGAGCTGTGGCTCGGCATCGGCTCCTAAGGCCGCTGGAACAGCAGCGAACAGAGCCAAGAGGATGGCAATGGGGGATAGATATTTTCGTAGTGTATTTGTTATCATGGGGGGATTTTTAACAGTAGTTTAACCGGACCTTGCCACTAGGGCACAACCCGGCACAGTCAACTGAGCACGATACGTGCCAAGCTAGCCGAAAAATTGAGCTATCTTTTCCCATGGCAGGGGCTGGCTCTCCAAGGAACACACTCGCGGATCTGATGGGCCTTAATCCGCTCTATGTCGCTTATTCTTCGAGAGATCCCCGGCCAATTCCCTCGTAGTCGAAGCCGTGAGTTTCCATGGTGCCAGGATCCAGCAGGTTCCGACCATCAAAGAGGATGGGGGAAAGCATCAATTCTCTCACCGCATTGAAATCGACGTTCGCAAATTCGGGCCATTCGGTGGCGACGATCACTGCCTCTGCGCCTTTGGCTGCGGCCTCTGGCGAATTGGCCAAGGTAATCTTGCTTCCGACTTCGAGGTCTTTCACTCGATCCATTGCTTTGGGGTCGTAGGCGGTGATTTCGGCACCCTCGGCGACCAGCTTTTCGACGAGTTCGATGGCTACGGAGCAACGCACATCGTCCGTATCAGGCTTGAAGGAAAGCCCCCAGACCGCAATTTTCTTTTCCTCGAGAACCCACAGCTTCTGCCGAATGCGCTCGATGAAACGACTGAGTTGCTGACGGTTGATTTTTTCCACCTCCTTCAGCAGGTCGAATGGGACTCCGAGCTGATCACTGATGGTGATGAAGGCAGCAATGTCTTTCGGGAAGCAGGAACCACCGTAACCTAGCCCTGCATTGAGAAAGTCTCTTCCGATGCGTTTGTCCATTCCGATCCCTTCGGCGACGAGCTCGACGTCAGCGTCGCTGGCTTCGCAGATCGCAGAGACAGCATTGATGTAGGAGATCTTGAGTGCGAGAAAGGAATTGGCAGCGTGTTTGATCAACTCTGCACTGTTGATGTCCGTGACGAGAAGAGGTGCGACGAATGGTTCGTAGATCTTCTTCATCAGTGCTGAGGCGCGATCGCTGTTCGATCCGAACACGATACGGTCGGGCTTCATGAGGTCTTCTACAGCGGAGCCTTCGCGAAGGAACTCGGGATTGGAAACGACGTCGAACTCCGCCTCGGGTGCGTAGCGCTTGATGGTTTCGGCTACCTTCTCTCCTGTTTTTACGGGAACGGTGGATTTGTCGACGACGACTTTGTATTCCTTGATCGCTGGAGCGATTTCCCGAGCGACTTTCTCGATGAATTTGAGATCCACGGAGCCGTCAGGATTGGGCGGCGTTGGGACAGCGATAAAAACGACATCACCGTGAGCGACTCCTTCGGGCGTGTCCGTGGTGAACTGGAGGCGTCCTGCCGCGACGTTGTTTCTTACGATTTCTTCCAGTCCTGGCTCATAGATCGGGATTTCTCCATGGAGAAGAGTTGCAACCTTGGCCTCGTCGTTGTCTACGCACATCACTTCGTGACCGACTTCAGCAAAACAAGCTCCCGTGGTCAGTCCGACGTATCCCGAGCCGATAATGGTAAGTTTCATACGTAATCGAAAAAGGGGCTGAGTGATTGGACAAGAAGCTGAAAGGCAAAAATGTCAGTCTCAATCGTGTAACAATTTGTTGGGGGCGAAATGGTTTTTCCCACGTCACGCCAGACAGGTGCTTGGGAAAGCGGGTTTTCTAATACGTGGGCTCGGCAATTACTCTTCCACGCCAAGTCCACCTGGTTGGAAATCAACAGGGAGAGAGGCTTTCGGGAAGGCCTTCAGCGTCAGGCTGAAAAGGACACCATATTCATTTTCGCCTTGGCGATTGTCACGAAGCATTCCACCCAGATTCGCTGTCCAACTCGGAAAGTCTTTGTGCACACTGTATTGCTGATACTCCAGTGT
>JAKMGR010000336.1 GCA_022424805.1 Verrucomicrobiales bacterium | reverse complement strand
GCGTAGAATTTTTGAATATGCTCCAACATTCGTGGGATCCTGGCCTCGTAGTCAGCGGCATAGTCGCGGTCGGCAGGGCGCCAGTAGATTACGTGCAGCTTGCGATCTCCGGGCTTAGGATTCTCCGAATGGTAGGCATCAAGAATGGCTCGAGCCTGAGTCGCGATAGACTCCTCGCCTTGAAGGGTGTTCGAAAAGAAGAAAACGCCTGTGGTGATCAACAGAGAGATTCGCATTCGAGACTTGTAGAGCTAAATCGGTTCTCTCGGGAGCATTTTTTCGGGATCGGAGTCAGGGCGGTTGGCTTACCCGATCAGTTCCTTCACGACATGTCCCTCGACATCGCTGAGTCGCACATCGCGCCCGGCATGTCGGTAGGTGAGATCTTCGTGATCGAGCCCCATCAGGTGCAGGACGGTGGCCCACAAGTCATAGATGTCCATTCTGCCGTCGACGACGTGGTAACCGAATTCATCAGTCGCTCCGTAGACGGATCCTGCGGCGCAGCCGCCTCCCGCCATCCAGACACTGAATCCGAAGGGGTTGTGGTCGCGGCCGTTGCTACCCTGGGAAAATGGGGTTCGGCCGAATTCACCGGCAAAAATTACAAGCGTTTCGTCAAGCAGGCCACGCTGCTTCAGATCGACTAACATTCCTGAAATTGGTTGGTCGACCTGCTCCGACATATTGCCGTGACCTTCCTCAAGGCCACCGTGCTGATCCCAAGGATTCGCTGCCTGGCCTCCTCCGGGCTTCTGGGGCAAACAGGTCAACTCGATGAAGCGAACACCTCGCTCGACCAGTCTTCGTGCGAGCAATGCCTGGTGCGCGTAACCGCGGGTCATGGGGTTTTTTGCCTCGAAACCGTAGAGTCGCTTTGTCGCCTCCGTCTCTCCGCTGATGTCGCAGAGTTCCGGCACAGCAGACTGCATGCGATAGGCGGTCTCGTAATTTTGAATAGCCGCCTCGACGCCGTCATCCTTTCGGACGCGTCCGGAGAATTCTCTATCGACGGAGTTGATAAAATCCAGTCTCGACCTCTGGAGTTGGTCGCGCTCGCGCGGCAGAACGTTTCGAACGGGTTCCTCTGCATCGACCTGAATGATCGAAGCTTGATGCTCGGCGGGAAGGAAGCCGCTGCTCCACTGTCCAACGCCCCCGTGGGGAATGCCGGACGGACCGCTCCGAAGCACAACGTAGCCGGGTAGGTTGCTGTTCTCGGTTCCCAGGCCGTAGCTGCACCAGGCGCCCGCGCTCGGATGACCGATAAAGGGGAAGCCAGTGTGGAAGGCAAAATTTCCCTGCGCGTGTTCGTTGACAGCGCTGGTCATCGAGCGAACGACGCAGAGATCGTCGGCGCAGCTTTTTCGAAGATAGGGAAACAGGTCAGAGATCGGGATACCGCTTTCGCCTCCGGGTGAAAAATCAAATGGGCTGCCAAATATGTTGCCGTTGTTGTTGAACTGGGTCCTTTCGACTTTTACCGGCATCGGCTTTCCGTGCATGTCGCGGAGGCGCGGTTTGGGGTCAAAGGTGTCGACGTGAGACACGCCCCCCGACATGTAGCAGAGAATGACTTGCTTTGCTTTCGGGCGAAAATCGGGGTGGCGTTTTCTTTTTGCAGTAGAAAGGGCACCGAGCGAATTTGACGCTGCGAGCCCTGACAAAGCCATCATTCCGAATCCGGACGAGACCCGGTTCAGCATTTCACGGCGGGAAAATGAATGTGATGTGTTCCAATTCATTGGATTCAGTAGAGGTAAATAAATTCTTTGAGGTTAAACATCGCGTGTGCCAGATCCCGCCACGGAAGTTCGTCGGGGGAGAATCCGGTATCTGTTTTCGATACCGAGCTGATGCGCTTCTGCAGTTTTTCGACTTCGTCTTCCAGTTTTTCACTTTCCGCTTTTTTCTCTGGTGTCAGGGACTGAAGGATTTCCGCTTCCGTGACAAAAATCGGATTTCCTCCTGATATGGCGGCGATTTCCGACTCCGAAAGTGCCTTGTCAAAGAGGTGAGCCTCGAAGATTCGGCCTCGCAGTGGCCTATTGCCGGATGCAGAGGTTCCATGCCGCAACCCAAAGACAATCACCGTGTCGTCGGCTTCGAAGGTTTGCAGCGGAGCTTTGCGAATCGCTTTTCCAAGAGCTTTCCCATCGCGGTAGGCACGGATCGTTCCGTCTTTCTCATAGACGAAAGCGAGACGGACGGTTTGCGAAGCTGCCTCTGTATCGGGACCTCCCTCAAAGTCGAGTGTTCGCTTGTGGTTGTTACTACCGGCGAGCCATTCATTCGCTTTTTTTTCTGCAAAAACGATGCTGTCAAAGAGAATCCCGCGTCGGTCCTGTATCGTGATCACTCCGCCGCCCCTCTGGTCCAGCGTTTCAAGTTGGACGACGGCTTCGATTGTTTTCTCTCCGAGACTTTTTCCAAGAGGATCAGTCCTGACAAAACCGCCTCCGTCGACGAGGAGTGCGCCGTTTTCAATGCGGGCAGTTCCGACTGCTGTTCCCTTGAGGCCGCCAACGGAGTCATTGAGACCTTTTCCAAAATCCCAACTCCCGATCGGTGCCACCGCTACAGCAGCATCGTTTGATTCGGGCTTCCCGGAAAAACGCGCTTCCTTTTCGACGAGCAGTTTTTTCTCAATCGGCTCGAGAAGGGACCTCAACCGCCTGCGCCGGTGATCGAGTTCGCTGCTCCACTGTTTGAGTCCCTCTTGTGTTTTGCGATGTTCGTCTCGCGAAGCATATAGAAAATTGCGTGCTGCGGTGCGCTCTCGTTTATCGGGGGAGCGATTCAATGCCTCGAGGAATAGTTGCTCAATGCGAGTTTCTTCCTTCATTTCAGCCGGAACTTTTCGAATCCAGTTTCCGGCCTGTGTCATGGGGAAGGCGCCGTTCAACAAAGTGAGCGACTGAGCGGGAACGTTGGTGCTGTTACGGCGTCCGACCGTTGTTGCAGGGGTAGGGAAATCAAAGGTCGTCAGCAGCGGGTCAAGGGAGTTTCTTCGAACCCTGACATAAACAGAACGTCGAGACGCATCTCCGTCAACGGGATCGCCGTAACGGGTGCGATCAAGCTGCCCCGCGACGGAAAGTATCGCATCGCGAATGGATTCTGCTTCGAGACGGCGGACCGAAAAATGAGAAAGCAGGCGGTTATTCGGGTCTTTTTCCTCTGCTTCGGGTGAGGGCGAGCTGCCCTGCTGCCAGGCTTCGGTCAGAAGTAGTTCTCGGATCAATGTCTTCATCGACCAATTCCAATCGGTCCGGAAGCGATCAGCGAGATAATCCAGCAGCTCGGGATGAGACGGCGGCTCTCCGAGACGACCAAAGTTGTCGGCAGTGGAGACAAGCCCATTTCCGAAAAGGTGGTGCCAGACTCGATTCACGATAACCCGCGCGGTAAAGGGATTGTCGTTCCGCAAAAGGTCGTGGGCAAAAGCGAGACGGCCAGACTCGTCGGCGGTATAAGGAGTTTCATCGATTGCTTCCAGAAAACGGCGGGATACTGGTTGGAGCGGTTGCTTGTGATTGCCTCGGTCATAGAGAGACTGGTTGATGTCGGGGCGGTCAACCAGTCCGGGAGCGTAAGTGGGGCGGGGGATGTCTGCTTCGAGAGCTTGATATTCCGTCAGCATCTTGGACCCGGCCTCCGTTAAGATAGACTGTGAGTTGGGGAGTAAACCGAGCTGGAGAGCCTCGTTGAGAAAGAGAGCGGCGGCATCATCGAGCGTCCCTGCATTCCAATTTTCGATCACTTGGAGAAGAGTTGTTATCCAAGCTTCCTCGATTTGCGTCCAATCAGCGGGATCTGACGCAGAAAAAAGAGGAGCGAGTGCTTCCATCTCGGGGCGAGATGGTCGGGCACTTCCCTTTTTCACCAAAATCGCTTCGCGAATCCCAAACCAGGAACGTTCCTTCCCATTGACTAGGATTGGTGCGTCACCGGCCGTGGTGAGTTCGAGGTGAATCGTATCGCCCTCCCAGTAATCAATCTTGTTATATGCCTGCCATTTCCAGTCCCCTTTTTCCAATTTGGAAACGGGATATACGGTTCCGCTCCTTGGATAATGTTGGACTGCAAAACGTGCCGAGCTGTCCTCCCCGACCACGTTCATGTAGAGATCATACTCCCCGTCGAGCTTGATCGGAGGCGAGGCTGCGAACCCGCGATGTTTCGTCGAGAGAGTGGAGGAGTAAAGACCAGAGGGCAAAATGCGATCCACGACTTTTTCTCCTGACATTGAGACAAGAAATTCTCCGGCTGTGGCGGGACCATCAAGGCTTCCCTCTCCTTCTGTAGTCCAGACCCCGAC
>JAKMGR010000100.1 GCA_022424805.1 Verrucomicrobiales bacterium | reverse complement strand
GTAGCAGGGAGATGAGACGCCTCGTTGAGAGTCGGAATGATGACAGATAATTTTTCCACCGCGCCAGTTAAGCACGCTTCCGTGGTTTTGATCAACTTCTCTGTATCATTACGTCACCTGTAGGAAGGTCTCGCATTCGCCTAGCAAATCGTTACCATCTCACACCATGGAGCTAAATCTCCGGAAATACTACAATCGAATCCTGTAGTGCGACAACGAGTTCAAGGCATCCCCCATTTTCATCTGGTGCGGATATGCCCTCGTTGGACTGGGTCTCTTCGGCACCATCAAATGCCTGTTTCTTCGTATTCCCCTACCGGACGGAATCGTTATTGATCGAAGGGGTTTCCCTTACCCCTACGATCTCGTCGAGACGCTTCGCAAACCGATGCGCCTGAAGAAAAAGAAACTGGAGATCCTCGTGGATTGGGATTTCAACGCCAGCGCAATAAGCCGACCCGCATTCGGGATCATCGGCCCTTCGACACACTACATTCGCTTTGGCTTGCCCCTCCTCGCAGACCAACTCCGCCCTGTCCTTGCCCACGAACTAGCTCATCTCTCCAGAAATCATTCCGGATTCGGAACACGAATTGGTCGAGCATCTACCCAAGGGCAAACTATACGTTTTTGCCATCATCCCTACGTTTTGGGGATGGCTCCGAAATCGCATAGGAGACTACGTTTCGACCGACCTGTTTCCGTTTTCCAACCATCACCAAATCGTCGCTGTCTCGATGACTCGCTTGCTTCTCCGCAGAAAATTTTCTGAAGTGGAAAACAGCATCCTCTACCAGAGAAAACCATTCGAAGCCGCAAGAGTCAAGGAAGGTGCGCAGGCGAAAAAGGTTCCGAAAATGCCTTCACAACGCGAAATGCAAAGGCAGGTCGAAGCAGTAATGAAGGGCATCAATCCCCGCACCGGATCTAAAATCTGAGAAGTGTTTCTTTTCCCCGCAGCTTCGGTCAGCAAAATCGATTCACGAGTCGTGCACCAACCGCAAAAAAAAACGCCCTTCCGCGTGAACAGAAGAGCGTTTTTCAAAGTTTCGCCAAGCAGATAGTGATCTACTTATCGGCAGAGTTTTTCTCGAGCACTTTGTCGATCAAACCATACGCGGCAGCATCTTCGGCTGGCATGTAGTTATCGCGATCCGCGTCGCGCTCGATGTCCTCGACCGTCTTTCCGGTGTGATGCGCCAGAATCTGATTTAGGCGCTTCTTCAAGGAATACATGAACTCAACAGTCCGCTCCACGTCGGAAGCTGTTCCCTGTGCTCCACCGGAAACCTGGTGGATCATGATGTGAGCATTGGGAAGCGCATAACGCTTGCCCTTCGTTCCTGCAGTGAGGAGAACAGCGCCCATACTGGCAGCCATTCCCATGCAGTAGGTGTTCACATCGCAGGTAACGAACTGCATCGTGTCGTAAATCGCGAGTCCAGCAGTGACGGAGCCACCGGGGCTGTTGATATAAATATTGATATCCTTGTTCGGATCCTGCATCTGCAGGTAAAGCATCTGGGCGATGATGTAATTCGCGAGAGGGTCGCTGATCCCTTCACCGATGAAGATGATGCGATCCTTCATGAGGCGGGAAATGAGATCAAACTGGATCATCGAATTTCCTTCTTTCTCGATCACGCTGACGTTTTTCACCGGATCAATGATCCGCTGCTGCAGGTGAGGAGGAAGCATGGGGGAAAGCTCTTGGACGTCGTCTAAAGACATGGCAGGTAGTATTTCTAGGGTTGTGCTGGATTGAACGGTTCCGACCTTTTCGAATTAGTCGAGTTGGTCTCAAGAAACTTACGCATCATCTTCGGGTGGATCAACCTCTGTCACGACAGCGTTCTCGCGAAGAAAATCGAGCGTTTTAGAGATCAGGATGTCGTGACGGATTTCCGGAAACGCTTTTTGCTGATTCAATTCCCGGGCCACCTTCTTGACCGGACGGCGCTGCTGCATCGCCATCATGTAGACACGCTGGCTGAGCTCATCGTCGCTCACCGTGATCCCCTCTTTCTCTGCGATCTCATCGAGGATGAACATTGTCTTCACATTGTTCTTCGCCTGCGTCTCCGCATTCTTTAGAAAGTCTTCCTGATTCTGTTCGATGTCACCCTCGTTCATTCCCTGCTCGTAGCCTCGACCGACCATTTCGTTCACCTGGCGCTGCGTTTCATTGAAAACAATGTGCTCAGGGAGATCAAAAGCCATCTCCTCGTTGAGATGACCGAGAATCTGGTTGTCGATGATCTGCTGCTTCATCCGACCCTGCTGGTCTTCGAACTGGCCGCGGACATTTTCTTTGAGAGCCTCAAGTGATTCTGCTCCAATCGCTTTCGCGAAGTCTTCATTGATCTCGGGAGTCTCGCGCTCCTTCACCTGGGTTACCTCAATCTCGTAGGCAACCGTCTTTCCAGCGATTGCTTCGATCGGAAATTCTTCGGCAAAATCGGAATCGAAATTCGCTTTGTCTCCTGCCTTCAGGCCTACAACAGAAGCGGTAAGTCCAGGAATGAATTCCTGCGGCTCGCCACCTTCCTCAGGAATGTCGACCCAATGATCTTTGCCCGTCGCAAGCGGACCAGCCTCTTCTTCGACAACGTCTGCCAACGGCGCGCCATCGAGAGTTCCGGTGTAATTCACCACAGCAAGATCACCTTCACTGGCTTCCCGATCAACATCGACAGGCATTGCCTGGCGCTTGGCGGTATTGACAAGATACTCGTCGATCATGTCATCGGTCACATCCATCTTCTGAACTTCAACCTCAATGCCCTTGTAATCCCCAATTTCGACTTCCGGCTCGGTGATGACTTCAACCGCGAGAAGATAGGATCCTTCTGCTTCGATCTGTTCGCGCTCAACTTGTGCAATACCGATGATCGCAAGGTCTTCCTTCTGGCTCGCTTCCGCATAGGCGCTTCGGGCGAGGCGGTCTTTCAGCTCCTCTTCGATTGGCTCAGCATAGCGCTTTTCGATCACGGAAGTCGGAATCTTCCCGGCACGAAAACCGGGAACTTTGGCCTGCTGGGCGTAGGCCTGGACAATCGCG
>JAKMGR010000250.1 GCA_022424805.1 Verrucomicrobiales bacterium | reverse complement strand
TCCTGAAACACCATCAGCGCAGCGGGATCAGATCCATCATATTGTGCCGGGATGTAGACGAGGAAATCGCGTTCGGTGTTGGGGAAAATTTTGGAGTCAGTCCAGCGATGGGGAACCAACTTTCCCTCGGGAACTCCCTCTTTTGGGAATGAATCCTCCGGGTAGTGATAGTATTCGATCTTCACCTGATTCGTACCGGTCACTTTTCCGGATTTCGTCTTCAGTTCATAGCTGAATTCCTGGACGTTCCCGACATCTTTGGCGAGCGCGTAGAGCCCTTCCTCATCCAGTTTGGTGAGGTCTCCGATTTTCTCACCCGTGTCCTTTCGAAAAGCCGAAACCGGTTCCTCGGATAGCGCGCCGACAAGCAGGGTTGTCTCCTCAATCCAGCGCTGCTTGCCCGTCGCGAGTCCCTCGTTGCCCCAGCTCGCGCGGATTTTTTTGGCGGCAAGGGCGTTGTCTTTTCCGATTAGATCAGCGAGTTCGACGGCTGGTGGGGGAGTCCACTTTTTGTTCTGGGCAGTGGACGAGAAGGGGAGCAGAAGGAAAAATGAAAAGAGAAAAAAGCGGGTCATGAGAAACTCGCGCCATCGTGATAGAGTCTCCGATTCTCGGCAAGCAGGAATCTGTGCTCAATAGCGTCCTGTCTTGATTGAGTCGCATTTTCCTGATTCTCTTTTTTTGGTCACGAACCATAAATTACAACGGTGGTAATGGTTCGGTGGCATCGTCATCTTTTTTTGCCGGCTATATCTTCCTTTGATGATCACGGGGGGATACGAGGCGGGCAAAGAAAGGTATTGAGGAGCAAAGGAGCAAAAACTTCACGAAAGCGTCAAGTAGGGACAACTTCCGTTAGTTTGAACCGTTCCACATATCGGGCCTTCCTGAAAGATTAGATAGTCGAGTGGTCTTTGCTGCGAGAGATGGGCCGGCCATTAGGCTGTCTACACCAGAATCTCCTTCACCACATGCCCATGCACATCCGTCAGTCGGAAGTGCCTGCCCTGATACTGATACGTCAGTCGTTCATGATCGATGCCTAACAGGTGCAGAAGCGTCGCGTGGAAGTCGTGAATGTGGACGCCACCGTCGACGACATTGTAGCCGTATTCGTCGGTCTTTCCGTGGGTGTAGCCTCCGCGGACACCTCCGCCGGCCATCCAGATGGAAAAGCAGCGAGGGTGGTGATCTCTCCCAAAATTCTTGGGATTGAATTTGCCCTGACAATAGTTGGTTCGTCCGAATTCTCCGCCCCAGATCACGAGAGTGTCGTCGAGCATGCCCCGTTGCTTGAGGTCGGTGATGAGTGCTGCTGAGGCCTGATCGGTTTCTTTGCACTGGCGTTTGATGCCGCTTGGGACTCCGCCGTGCTGGTCCCATCCCTGATGATAGAGCTGGATGAATTGCACTCCCTTTTCGGCGAGACGGCGGGCAAGAAGGCAGTTTGCTGCGAAGGTACCTGGCTTGCGCGCGTCTTCTCCGTAAAGATCGAAGGTGGAGTCGGACTCCTGGGTGAGATCAGTGACTTCGGGAATCGATGTCTGCATGCGAAATCCCATTTCGTATTGGGCGATGCGAGTTTCGAGAGCGTCGTCACCGGATTTGGCGAGTTGGTGAAGATGTAATTCCTCAAGCCGGTCGAGCATTTTTCTCCGTGAGGTGCGATCGAGGCCCTCGGGGTTGTTGAGGTAAAGAACGGCGTCTTTGTCAGGACGAAAGCGGACTCCGTCGTGCTTGCCCGGGAGAAATCCGCTGCCCCAAAGTCGACTCACGAGAGGTTGGCCTCCTTTGTCCTTGGTAACCAGGACAACGAAGGATGGGAGGTTCTCGTTGGTGGAACCGAGGCCGTAGGAGAGCCACGATCCGATGCTGGGGCGACCGGCAATCTGGGATCCGGATTGCATGAAGGTCACGCCGGGTCCGTGGTTGATTGCTTCCGTATACATCGAATTGATGACGGAAATGTCATCAGCGACTTTTGCGGTGTAGGGAAGTTGATCGCACATCCACTGGCGACTTTCTCCATGCTGTGCGAATTCAAAGGGCGATCCAACGAGCGGCAGGCTCGCCTGGTTCGCCGACATTCCAGTGAGACGCTGCCCCATGCGGATCGAGGCGGGGAGTTCCTTGCCCTGCTCTTCGCGGAGGCGAGGCTTGTGATCGAAGAGGTCCATGTGAGAAGGGCCTCCTGCCTGGAACAGAAAAATGACGCGCTTCGCTTTCGGTGCTCCCGTGAGATAGCCGGAGCGAGATGGCGCGGCATTTGCGTCGTGAAGCAGGTTGCCCAAGGCAAGGCTGCCAAGCCCTCCGCCAAAACTGGCGAGAGCGGAGCGTCGGCTCAGGCCGAGTGGTGATTCGTGTCCGGTGCAGGGATTCATGATAATTCTTGCTCTTGCTCTTGCTCTTGATCTATCCACTTGTAGCGGGGAGCAAGAACAAGAGTAAGAGAAGTTTTTACTTCAACGTTTCGTAATACACTCGTCAAAATTCATCAGGGTTGAAACCAGGGTCGCGACGGCTGTGACTTGCGCTGGTTTTTCCGTCTTTGCTTCCGGTGAGGCACCGACGGCGAGTAGTTTCTTCGCGGCTTCGGGAGTCGCTCTAAAATGTTCCTCCTGTTCCTGGAGTAGCTTTGTCAGGATTTTCTTCTCCGTTTCATCAGGTTTTCGGCTGGTAAGGCGGCGAAATGCGTCTTCGAGAATGGCTGTCTTGTTGTCCCCGTGTTTTTCAATCAGCTTCGATGCGAGAGTGCGAGCCGCTTCGGCAGCCTGAGGGGAATTGAGAAGAACGAGTCCCTGAAGTGGGGAGTCGGTCTTCTCCAGATTCACCCGGCAGACGTCGCGCTTCGATGCGTTCAGGGTAGTCATCATGGGAGCCGGCCCTGTCTGTTTCCAGTAGGTGTAGAGGCTGCGCCGGTAGAGATCATCGCCCTTGCCCGGCTTCGATGGCTTGAAGGAAACCTCGATGTCATAGGGTTTCACGGAAGGGCCTCCGATCTTGTCGACGAGCAGGCCGCTCGACGCGAGCAGATTGTCGCGGATCATTTCCGCAGTGAGGCGCGGCGCGGGGAAACGGTAGAGCAGGGTGTTCTCGGGATCGCGGGTAACCAGTTCTCCCGATGCGACGTTCGAGCTCTGGCGGTAGGTCGCGGAGAGTGTAATCTGCTTCAGCAAGGCATGGAGATCCCAACCGGAGTTGATGAAATCGCGAGCGAGCCAGTCAAGGAGCTCCGGATGTGTGGGAGGGCGGCCCTGGCTGCCGAGGTCTTCGCTGGTCGTGACGAGGCCGGTTCCGAATAGCATCTGCCAGTATCGGTTCACGGTGACGCGTGCGGTCAGCGGGTTGTCGGAAGCGGTTGTCCATTGCGCGAGGCCGAGGCGATTGGCGGGAGTTCCCTCAGCAGGGGGAGGGAGAAATCCCGGAGTTTTCGACTCTACCGGTTCCCCTCGGTTTGCGTAGTGACCCCGCTCGAGGATGTAGGTCTGGTGAGGCTCTTTTGCTTCCCGCATCGTCATGATCTCGGGAATCTTTTTGACTAGATCACTTCGCTTTTTGCGGAGACCTGACAGGTTTGAGTGAGTGACCTGATAGGGTTGGGTCTCTGACCAAACAGGGTCTTTTATTTCGGGTTGGTAGCTATCCTCGCCGGCAGCGATTGCTGATACGGCGGGGGCAGAAAGGGCGTGGTCAAAAACGAGGAAGTTGTCGACGAGTCCGTTTTTGAATCCATTGTCGCGCATCCGTTGCCCGATCACGATGGTGTCACTGCCACCTCCGGTGATTTCACGCGTGAGTTTGTCGCGGACGATTTCGAGTTCCACAGGTTTGCCATCGAGGTAGATTTTTACTCCCTTGGCGCGGCTTGATCCATCATAGGTGATGGCGACCTGATGCCAGCTGCCGATGGGCAATTCCTGACTGGATCGGACCCGGATCGCATTGCCGGGATAGAAGTGAATGAGGGCGAAGCTGAGCTTTCCGTTCTCGATCAGAAATTCGTAGCCCCGGCTCGCGGCATCGGTCCATGCCTTGGATCGACTGAAGACGACGGCACGTGCTTTCTTGTCTGGTGTCTGCATCCAGAGAGAGACCGAGAATGCGTCGTCGCGAGTGAACTTGCCGACCGGGAGAGTGACCGCGTCGTCGCCAGTCAGGTGGACGGCTTTACCGAATTTTCCATCGGCCAGTTTGTTGTTCGCGTTGGTGGTGGCGGGTTTCTCTTTGTCTACTTCGTTGGTGAATTTGTTAGACTTGTTGCCCTCAAAATCAAAGGAAGCGATTGGAGCGGGAAGGAGAGCCTTTCCTCCTGATGACTGTTTCCACTTTTCGAAAGCGGGTTTGGCTTCTTCGGCCAGCTTGGCGAGTTGTGACTCGGTGTCGGTGATTTTCTTTTCCAGTTCTGCGAGCTGCTTCTCCTGGTCTTCCGTTGGTAGCCACAGCGTGGGAGTGGGCACGGATGGTGTGAAGTAGGAGTAGAGGCCGGCTTCGTCGATGTTATCGAAGTAGGAGGATAGGCTGAAATAATCCTCGGCCGTTAGCGGGTCGTATTTGTGATCGTGGCAGCGCGAGCATTCCATTGTCAGCCCGAGAAAGGCGGTGCCATAGGTATGAACGCGGTCGGAGACATACTCGATGCGAAACTCTTCGGGAACACTACCGCCTTCGACTTTCTGTCCATGGAGTCGGTTGAAAGCGGTCGCAAGTTTCTGGTCGCGCGTCGCGTTGGGCAGCAAATCACCTGCAAGCTGCCAGGTTATAAAGTCGTCGTAGGGAAGGTTTTGCCGAAAGGCGCGAATGACCCAGTCACGCCACTGCCAGACAGTGCGGTCGCGATCGACCTGGTAGCCGTAGGTGTCGGAGTAGCGCGCTACGTCCAGCCACTCGGCTGCGAGACGCTCGGCGGTGGCATCGGTATCGAGAAGACGGTCGACGACTTTTTCAAAGGCGTCGGTAGAAGTGTCGGCGAGAAAGGCATCAATTTCGGCGATGGTCGGAGGAAGGCCGGTGAGATCGAAGGTGACGCGGCGCAGCCACTTTTCGCGAATTGTGTGCGGGGAAGGGGAGAAGTCCTCTTTTTGAAGTCGAGCGGAAATGAATTGATCGATGGGTCCTATGGTCCAATTCGACTTCACCTCGGGAACGGGGACTTCTTCACGAACAGGGACAAAAGACCAGTGCTTCTGGTATTCGGCGCCTTCTTCGATCCAGCGGTCGAGGATGGCGATCTCTTCTTTGGTCAGAGGGATTTTCTTCTCCGGAGGAGGCATCAACTCGGTCGAGTCGTCGGTGTGAAGTCGCCAGTGCACTTCACTTTCTTTCAGTTTCCCTGGTATTACGCCAGCATAGTCACCGAGGTCGGCGGTGGCGTTCTCAAAGCTGTCGATTCGGAAATCGGACTTCTGATTTTTCGCGTCGGGTCCATGACAAAGAAAGCACTTGTCCGAGAGGATCGGGCGCACGTCGCGATTGTAGTCGAGCTTCTCCTCTGCTTGGACAGCAGTGATGAGCAGGGCTGCAGGGATCGCATATGACAAAATCTGTTTCATATTCTGAAAGCTGGAGCCGGAGCTGATTGGAAAGCTTCGGCAGTAGGAAATGTCGACAGGATAGGAAATCTCACGCACTGTAGAAAGAGTATGAGTCACGCAATTGCGGCGTATCCGGAAACAAGAGAAATGCTGGCAGCGTCAGTTCGCGAGATGTCGCTAGATGTCGAGGCACTCTCCCGACCTTTGCGGCGCTGTGATCTCGCGAAGTGTCGCGGCACCTGTTGTCACGACGGAGTCTATCTTTCCTCGGAAGAGTCCAGGGTGGTTCGAGAGATCAGTGAGTCCACGCGGTCCGAATTGGAAAGCCTGGGCGCAGTGCTGCCGGAGCAGACGGTCGTATACGGAAAATGGAGGGATGTGACCTCCGGGCCGAAAACGGCAACTCGAGCTGAGGCGATGCGGGAAAAGGCGGAAGATTATCCCGAGCATTTCCCGGATACCAATTGCGTTTTTTTGCTTCCGGATGCGCGCTGTTCCCTGCAGGTCTACGCCGTAGAACAAGAGCTGCACCCATGGCATTTCAAACCGCTGACCTGTTGGCTCCACCCCTTGTCGATCACGGCAGGTCCTGACAGAAGGCCAAGGCTGACGCTATACTCAGAAGAAACGGATCCGCAGCGATTTGACGACTATGACGGGTTTGTGTGTCGAACCCATTGCGGGCGAACTGTCGAAGATGGGGAGCCAGCCTGGAAGGTGCTGGCTGAGGAATTGAGCGAGTTGGGAGAAATCGGAGGCCGGGATCTGCTCGCGGAAATTCAGGAGGCTGGTCCGTAATCAGCTTTCTTTCGAATCCAAATCTTCGGGCTCTGTTACATCGGGCTCGTTGATTTCCATCCCCATTTTCTCGGCGCGGTTTTTCCAAAGCTTGCGAGCGAATTCCTGCATATCCTCGCGGGTATCCACTTCGTCGACAATCTCGAGACCGAGAAGAGTTTCGACAACGTCCTCCATCGTGACGAGGCCACTGAGGCCACCGTATTCATCGAGGACGGCGGCAACGTGGTAGCGATTGGCGACAAGGAGCTGGAAGGCGTCGGTCAACTTCGTCGTCAGGGGCATGCCAGGCATATCACGCTTCAACTCCTTGAGCTCGAGACCGAATTGGTCTCTTGCTGCGGCGAGGAGGAGATCGTTTTTCAAAACGAAGCCGGTGATGTTGTCGCGATTGTCCCTGTAGATCGGAATCCTCGAGAAGGGAGATCCGTTGTGTCGATCGAGATATTGCTGGACGGTGGTGTCTTCGGTCAGGGCGAATACGACGACGCGGGGCGTCATGACCTCCTTGACGAGGACATCGCCCAGCGTGAGCAGGTTTCCAAGGATTCGGCTTTCGTCTTCTTCGAGTTTTCCCTGACGGGTCCCGAGTTCGGCCATCACTTTCAGTTCGTCGCGGCTGAAAGATGCTTCGTTGTGTTGGCCCTTGCTGAAGATTTCGATGAACCAAACCACGGGCGTCATGATTTTGGCGAGCCACTCGAGGCAGAAGCTGACCCAGGGTGCCCACGCTCTCCAGTGTCTCGCCCCTAGGTTTTTCGGAATGATTTCTGATGCAATGAGAATCGCGAGAGTCATCAGGGCTCCGGCGAGGGCGTCCCATTTTCCACCGCCGAGAGCGGATACTTGCGCGGCAACCCCCATCGCACCGACGGTATGGGAGATTGTATTGAGCGTAAGGATGGAAGTGAGCGGTCGACCGATACGAGTCTTCAGCCCTTCGAGACGCTCACCGACCCTCGGCTTTTCCTTCTTCAGGTTGGCGACGTAGGGATTTGTCACACTGAGGATGACCGCTTCCCAGACCGAGCAGAAGAACGAAACTCCGATCGCGACACAGAAATAAACAATGAGAAGTGTCCACGACCCGGTGACGTTAGGATCAATGGAGGACGGGGCTACTGCCGCGACAAAGGGGGATAGCATAGTTGGCCTACTCTTGCGAAGAAAGGCGGTGGCTTCAAGTTAGAATTCAGTGATCGGTGATTGGGAAACACCAACTACCAAATACCGATCTTACTTCTTTTTCACGTACGCAAAAAAGGCACCGGTGACTTCGCCATTCGGACCGACAAAGGTCGTGGAAAGCTCCGCAGGGCCTTTTTCCAAGGTGACATCGAAAGTTACGCTGCTGGCTCCTTCGGGAATTTCCTTCTCCAGCTTTTGACCGCCGATCTCGATGTGAGCGGTTTTGGCGGGAACGGCTTTTCCGGGGGTCATGCGGAAAGGCTGCACGCCGGGAACGTCCTCGCCCGGAGGCTCGGGATCTGTTATCGCTTTATTCGCCACCTTCCCCTCATTGGGCCAGCGTCGAATTTCAATCGAGTAGTGCCCAGCCTGCTCGACGGTGAGATACCAGAAGCCAAGGATCTGTTTTGGCGTCACTCCCTTGCGAATGTGAGCCTGGTTCCACGGGCTTGAGCCCGTGGTGATCCAGTCGTGGCTGGTGAGTCGGCTTGGATTCTCCGCTTCGTTGCCAATGTGAATTCGTGCCGGGTCTCCGAAGCTGGGAGCGATCTCTGCCCACCAGTCGCTGTAGAAATCCTTGAGACGTTTTGCTACGTCTGGATGGTCTTCGATCACATTGTTCTCTTGTCCGGGGTCCTTGTTGATTTCGTAGAGTTCGTGATAAGGCGATCCGTCCTTTTTGTTTCCGCTGACGAGACGCCAGTCGTTGGTCATCACGGCGGACTTTCTCCATTTGATTGGATCCTTCACTCGCTGACTGTCGGTCACGAGGATGCGGTCGGGCCAGTCGCTGGGAACTTTCTTATTCTCAAGCAGCGGACGAATCGAGACTCCATCAAATGTGACATTGTCTGGAGCTTTAATGCCGCAGAGGTCGATCAGGGTGGGGACGACATCGACATGAGCTGTGATTGTATCGACCATGTGCTCTTTCTTGAATCCGCCTTCTGGCCAATGCAGGAAAAACGGGACGCGATGTCCGCCGTCGTATTCGCTGCCCTTTTTCCCGCGCATCCCGCTGTTGTGAACCTTGTCCCCGGAGGAAGTTCCGTTGTCGGTCGTGAAGATGAAGATCGTATTGTCAGCGAGACCTTTGTTAGCGAGCCAAGTACGCAGAGAACCAACGTTATCGTCGATGTTGGCGATCATACCGAAAAAGTTGGCGGTGTTCACGCCGAGAGCCTCGTATGGCTTCGAATACTCTGGAGGGGCGTGCATCGGACCATGCGGAGCGTTCATCGAGATGTAGGCTAGGAACGGCTTATCGGCCTCTGCCTGCTTCTCAATAAACTTCTTCGCGTAGTCGAAGAAAACGTCAGTGCAAAATCCTTCGACTGGAACGGGCTTCTTGTTGTGAAAATAAGAGCCGTCGAAGTAGGCGTTGTCCCAGTAATCGGGCGTTTGGCCAACACCGCCACCACCATGACGAAGCACTTCCGTGAAACCGCGGTCTTCCGGACGAAAAGGATAGTTATCTCCGAGGTGCCACTTGCCGAACATTCCCGTGGCGTAGCCGTTGTCCTTGAAAATCTGACCAACAGTCACTTCGTTTTTCCGAATCATGGAGCGGCCCATGATCGTGTGCCAGACGCCGGTTCGGTTTGTCCAGTGTCCGGTGAGAAGAGCGCCACGAGTAGGGGAGCAGGTCGGCGCGACGTGGTAGTCATCGAGACGGACGGACTCGGCAGCGAGAGCATCGAGGTGAGGCGTCTTCAGTGTCGGATTGCCGTGGCAGGAAAGATCGCCGTAACCCTGATCGTCTGTGATGATGAAGACGATGTTCGGTTTATCAGCGGCGAAAACGGAGCTGACGAGAGAAAAAGCGGTGAACAGGTAAAATCCCAATTTCATGGCGGGGTATTACCAGTCATAAGCTACTTTCACAAGCACGAAACTGCACGCAGTTAACCCTCGCGAAGAATTCCTGTCTTTTTCCAGAACCCAAAAAATCCTGCAGTAGCTCGATTCATAGCCATGACATCTTTGCTTCTGCGAAGGCTCATAAGCTCGACGTTTTTCTTCCCGAGTTTGTCCTCCATCCTCCCCCAGGATTCCGCAAGGACTCCGACGAAGGGACGCATCGTGAAAATCGTTTCGATGTCGTTTCTTTCCGCCCATTCAACCATTGTTTGAACCAGATCTTCGGATTCGACTTGTTCCGCCTCAATTCCGAAATGACGAG
>JAKMGR010000092.1 GCA_022424805.1 Verrucomicrobiales bacterium | reverse complement strand
CGCGATTTACTCAAGTCATCGTCAATCGTCTCTGGAAGCGCACCTTCGGGCACGGAATCTTCGAGCCAGTCGATGATTTAACGGACCACACCGCCATCAGTCAGCCGGAGTTGCTCTCCTATCTCGAAGAGTTGATGCGCGAGTTGGACTATGATCTCCGGGCTTTCCAGAGCGTGCTCTTTCACACCGAACTCTTTCGTCGCGAGGCCTATCGTGATGATCACTTTCCCGGAATGCCTTTTCATTTCACCGGACCTCTCATGCAGCGGATGAGTGCGGAGCAGATCTGGGATTCGATCGGGACATTGGTGCTTTCTGATATCGACGACCATGCACCCAACCGTCAGAAAGAGATCGATCGCATGACCGGGCTACGGGCGACCTATCACAGTCTCAACGAAAGGCCGCTCGACGAAGTGCTTCCGCGCATGAGGGAGGTCGGAGAGTTGCGACGGGAGTTGTATCGCCACCAGGCGGATTACGAAAAGCGAATCACCGCAGCCTACGAAGCTGGGGAAAAGGAAGAGGCCAAAAAGCTGACGGTGGAGTTGAAAGATATAGATCGTGAATTCGGGCGTAAGAGCCGGGAGATCGTTCTCGTCGATCTCAAGGACGGGAAGGCGATCGATACCGGCATGATGGCTGGAATGGCCGGCGGTTCGACTGCAGAGTTCACCACTGGGTTTGTAAAAGGCGAGCCGAGAGAAATGCCGGAAGGTCTGGAAGAGGATGAGCGCCGTCGCTGGAAGGACCGTGAGTACGAGAACTTGCGACATTTCAATGATGTCGCTCGTGATATGGCGCGGGCGGTGGAACTCGAATCCCCTGCGAGACGCGGGCACTTCCTGCGGGACTTCGGGCAATCTGATCGCGATGTGATCGAGAACGCTTCTTCGAACGCTTCGGTGCCGCAAGCGCTCTATCTGCTCAACAGCCCACTCAGTGTTGCGATTTCGAATCCCAATTCAGTGCTCGGCGCGCGATTGGAAGAGACAACAGATCCTGCAGAAAAAATCGATACGATCTATCGAGTGATGCTCACCCGAAACCCTACGGAAGGTGAGGTTAAACGAATCCTGACCGAATACGAATCCTATGGGGAGGAGGCCATCGAGGATCTCGTCTGGGCCTTGCTCAACTCCCGTCAGTTCCTCTTTATCCAATAATTTTTCACCTGACTGTTTATGAAAAAGACCGATTTGAATCGTCGTCGTTTCCTAGAGATCGCTGCCGGAAGTTTTCTCGGGGTGAGCACGAATTCCGTTTTTGGCGCCGCTGGTGACAAGAGCTCGATTCCGCCCCGAGTCGCCCCCGCGAAGCAATTGATCTATCTCTATATGGCCGGTGGAATGAGCCACATCGACACCTTCGACCTGAAAACGGGCCATGAGAATCAGGGGTCGACGCGGCCGATCAATACCAATGTCGATGGGATTCGGGTATCCAGTCACCTGCCGAACCTCGCAAAGCATGCTGATAAGCTCTGCGTCGTGAACTCGCTTACTTCGACCGCTGGCGATCACGAAAAAGGCAATTACTTCATGCACACCAGTTACGATCAGCGGGCCACCATCAGGCATCCGGGACTCGGCGCGTGGAATCAGAAAATGAACGGCAAACTCAATCCGACGATGCCCGGTTCGGTGTTCATCGGGAAAGAGAGTCGCTTCCACGGAAGTGGCGGTTTCTTTGAGCCTGAGTTCGAACCGCTCGCGATATCAGAGCCGAAGTCGGGGCTCAAGTATTCGCGTTCGCCCGTGCGCGAAGATCGCCTGCAGCGTCGCCTCAACCTGGCGAATGATCTGGATGCCGAGTTTCTCGAACGCTATCACGCCAAGCCGATCCGGGCTTATGGGGATATGTACGCGGATGCCGTCCGCCTGATGGAGAGCCCTGACCTGGCTGCTTTCAGCATCAACAAGGAGGACGACAAAACGCGCCAGCGCTATGGCGAAGACCCCTTCGGGCAGGGCTGTCTCCTTGCTCGTCGCCTGATCGAGAGCGACGTGCGCACGGTTGAAGTCAGCTTCACCGGTTGGGATACACATACGAACAATTTCACTTCGATGCCGCTGCTTTGTCAGACCATTGATCAGGCTGTCGCTGCTTTGTTAGATGATCTGCAACGCATTGGAAAACTTGATGAAACGGTTGTTGTGCTGACAACTGAGTTTGGGCGCACGCCGATCGTGAATCGGAATGCGGGCAGAGATCACTATCCCCAGGCGTTCACCAGTGTCCTCGCCGGAGGTGGATTCAAAGGAGGCTATGTCCACGGGAAAACCTCCGAAGGGGGCGAGGAAGTTGTGGAGGCTCCTCTCACAATTCCTGACTTCAATGCAACCATCGCTCATGCGCTTGGTATTCCGATCGAGCAGGTTCTGTTCAGTCCGAGCAAGCGTCCCTTTACGGTTGCCCACAAAGGGAAGCCTGAAATGTCACTTTTTGCCTGATGTCTGCTAGACTCTATCTTCTGCTACTCGCCTTTGTGTGGCCTTCCCATGCGGAGGAAGCGCGTCCTGCAAAGCCAAATATTATCATCATGATGGCTGATGATATGGGGGTGGGGGATACGAGTGCCTATCTGGGGGTGAGCTTGAACGGTAATTCGGAATCCATTACCAGAACACTACGAACTCCCAATCTTGAGGACTTTGCCAAAAGTGCCGTGGTCTTTACCGATGCCTATGCCCCGGCTTCGATGTGCAGTTCAACACGCTATTCTCTCCTCACTGGACGGTTCGCTCACCGGGCCTATTTGAAGAATCAAGGATGGCTGCCGCATGGGCCTAATACACC
>JAKMGR010000231.1 GCA_022424805.1 Verrucomicrobiales bacterium | reverse complement strand
TCCCAGGAAATCACCGAAGAACATTTCCGCAGGGGCTTTCCGGAAACTATTTAGCCCCTCATTGGTGACCACGTAATCGATGTCACCATCATTATCAACGTCACCACCGAAGATTCCATTCCAGAGTCCCGTCCTCTCCGCGAGGCCAGCCTCTGCCGTTGCCTCGAATAGTTTTCCCTCCTTGTTTTTCCACAGCCGAATCGGTCCCCAATGCGTTGTCACGAGCAGATCGCGCCAACCATCCGCATCGACGTCGGTCCAGATTGCAGAAGTGACAGCCCCGGCCTGACTCAGTCCCGCGGCGGATTGCTCGGTCACATTTTCGAAAGCTCCGGTCCCGTCGTTTCGATAGAGGCGACTGCTGCCCGACTCCGGATATCGCCCCACCGCAAAACGCGAACCGACGAAAAGATCAACGTTCCCGTCGCGATCAAAATCGCAGGCTGCTACGGGACCCGAATTGATAGGTGGGTTCGACTCTGCGTCTTTCGGGAAAGCGACCGGCTGGAACCCGGCACTGCCTCCGAGATAAAGGCGGTCACGACTTTCCTCTCCGAAAGTTTCGACCGCTCCGCTGGCAGAGAAGAGGTCGGGATTCCCATCATTGTTCGCATCAAAGAAAATCACCGCTCCGTCGACCCGGCTTGCGTGCTGTTCGATCCGGTCCGTCGTGCCGAGAAATTTTCCTGACTGAGCCACCAAACGGGCTGGAACATCTTTTGTTCCGCCAAAATACAATTCCGACACTCCATCGCTATCGAGATCACTGGCAGCGAGCGACGGTCCGGTCCTCGAAACGCCACGCGGGATCAGTGGTTGAACGGTATAATCATCGAAAGGTGGTTCCTTATATCCCGCCGACTCGAGCAAATTGGATCCCAGAAAAATCGGACGTGTCGGCAGATTGCGGACCACCGCTGGAGCAATGCTGAAAGCTTCGCGGATCTCATATCGATTTCCCGCCTGCAGGTCTGTCAGGGTCGTCAGGGCTCCCGAGGATGGCCAGCGGACCGTAAGGCGATCAATCTTTTCTGCAGCACCGAGACCAAACACGCAGACCGGATCGTTCGATTGCTTGTAACCACCTGTTGGATACATCTGGCCGAGCAACTTTCGATCTCCAACTCGCGCAATGATCTCGGCGCCGACACCAAAGCGATTGGTCTTTTCTCCGCGAAGGGCAATCACAACACGGTTCGCCTGGCTGCGATTGCGATAGAGAATAACTTCTTCCCCCAGCGGGCACACGACAAGATCGAGATCTCCGTCACCATCGAGATCACCCTGGCCGGCCGAGTAACTCATCCCGAGGTGATCCACTCCCCACGCCTTGCTGACGTCGCGAAAATTCCAATCACCCCGATTTTGAAAAGCAACATCGCTCTCTCTTCTCTCAGGCTGATTCGCGAGAGTATCCCAGCGCGTCTTTCCGGCAAGAGCTTGCCCTGACAACCGGCCCGAAGGGAGACTGGTCCAATCACGAATCGAACCGGTCGTGACAAAGCAATCGGTTAACCCATCGCCGTCGTAGTCTCCGGCAAGTGTCGCCCAAGAAGTTCCGGTCTGCGCCACGCCCGCCATTCTCGCCAATTCGCGAAATCGAATCGATCCGGTATTTTGGAATAAAGTATTGCGGGTCACCTGCATTGCACCACCCGTGAGTCCGACCCGGTGAATATCTTGCCGGAAAGGTTCTCCGTACGCGAGTCGTTCTGCGTGCGATGACAAGTGAGATCCCGTTGCGAAGAAATCGACAAGCAAATCGTTATCGAAATCAGCTGCGGCACCGCCACGAGACCACCATGGCGTCGCTGGCAGGACGATATTTCCCGTTCCGACAAAAGAACCATCTCCCACATTTCGCAGATTCAGATCCGGCATGTGACTGTCGTTGGCGAGATAGAGATCAGGAGAAAGGTTGTGATCGAAATCCCACCACGTCTGCGAGGTCGAGTAGGAACCGCGTTGTCCGAGGTTGGAATTCGGATGGGGGAAAAACTGCCCCTTTCCATTGTTGCGAAGAAACTGGTCCGGCAACGGTGACTCGACCCACTGGGGATTTCCCTCATTGTCGAGATAACCGATATAGGAATCCCTCCATTTTTCCTCGACTCTAACCTGCCCGTTTTCGACCTCCGTTATGACTTTGTCAGGGCGACCGCCTTCTGGTTCGATGTGGTAGGTCTGCAAATAGAGATCCAGGTTCCCATCGTTGTCCGCATCGACGAAAGCCGCAGATAACGCGCCGGTCCGGCGATCGACCCGATGGTCGTCGGCCATGTCGGTGAAGCGAACGACGCCACCACGGGAGATATTCATGAGAAGTCGATTAGGACTGTCGTAGTTCACGATATAGATATCGAGGTCACCATCATTTTCGACATCACCGAGCACGGCGCAGCTGGCCCACTCATCCGCACCGCCGAGTTGCGCGACTTCGGTCACCTCCTCAAAACGAAAATCCTCCCGCTGGAGAAAGAGCCGGTGCGGCCCGGTTGTTCCCGGAAAAAATAGATCGGCTTTTCCGTCTCCGTCGAGATCACCGATCGCGACATTTCCCGTAGCCCATCCGTAAGGGTAGAGCCGGCGCAGCGGATGATCTGGGTCGAACTCGTATTGCACATCGACTCCACTTTGCGGACTTCGAATTTTCTCAAAGAGCGGACCATCAACACCCGCAGACGGAGCAAGCAGGGGCGTTTGGGTCATCACCTCCTCGTCGCCAGTATTCTGGGCCGGGCAAACGGTGGAAAGAGATGCCGTGAAGAGAAACAGGAGAAAGAAAGATTTCATGAAACGTTCACCGCAATCCTGAAGAATGGCGACGAGAGGAAAGAGTGTCTCAGTTGATCGTGATCATGTGAAGCACGAATCGGAGTCGAAGCGTGTCCGCCCTATCGCGACCACAATACCTTGGAGTCGGGCTTCGCAAGCCGGGCTTCGCAAGTCGGGCTTAGCAAGCCACTACTTTACCAGTCGTGCTTCCAGCACGAACCAGTCGACAGGTAGATCCTTCAGCGCTTCGCGCATCTTGTCGAGCTCAGCAGCGGGGCCATGGATCTCGAGTCTTTCGAGATCAGAAATTGCCAGGGCAGACTGGAGGAGATCATCGACGTTGCCGAGGTGAGCCAGGGCCCCTTCCCCGCCTACGTATGCTTCGCGGCAGAAAATGATCTCGTCACAGATCGTGAACTCGTAGAAAAGAACGCCTTCTTCCGAAGAGGTGCGCTCGATGAAGGCCTCCATCCCGGCGATGAATTCATCGCGTTTGCCTTCATGGGGACGGAAGTAGGGATGGATGGATACAGTGTTCTCGGGTGTCATGAAAAAAAGAGTCAGGGTTTCAAGCGTCGACATATTTTTCGCGGCAACGCACGATCGCCTCAAGCATTTGTTCGGCCTCTTCCCGTAACTCCGGGTTCAGGATGCTGGCAGCCGCGTTGTGACGTTTGTCGAGTTGCGCGAGAGCTTTTCGTGCGAACTCGTTGAAGTTCGCCGGCACCGTGATAACGACTTCGTCAATCGGTCCGAAGAGGGTGGCGCAGTCTTTGCGAAGCTTGGCAAGAAAAAGCGCCGAAATTTCGGTGGGTGTCCATCGTTCGCCATCTATCTCGACGACATAGCCGGGATCATCCATGAACTTCTTGATATGCCGAACGGTGCGGTCCGGATCGCCTCCGTCTTTTGCGGCGGAGCCAACCAGTTTGATTCCTTCGAATTGATCGAAGAAAACCACGGACGGCGTCAGTCGTTCGCCGTCACAATTGGGAATAATTTCGGGATTTCCATCATCTCACACGTGGGCCAGGGCCGATGTACTGCTGCCGAGGTCAATCCCGACACAGCGTGCTATTTTTGTCTGCCATGGAAATTCCAAGAAAAAGTGCGAAAAATGTAGCAGATTAACATGATTGCAGGAGGCTCGAAGCATTTCCAAATAAATATCAAATATCCGAATATTATAAAAATTCAGAACCAGGATTTTTCATCTGAAAAATTTCTTAGATCGACGAAGATTTCCTAAGTTTATGCTCTCTTGCCCGGAATTCGGGCCCTGTATGCAATGAAATTGTTCGACACCATGACCCGCGAAGTGCGGGAATTGAATCCTTCCG
>JAKMGR010000230.1 GCA_022424805.1 Verrucomicrobiales bacterium | reverse complement strand
ATTTGACCCGGACAGGCTGCTCACTGTTTTGAGGCCTTTTTTCAAGCCATTCCTGAGTCCGATTGGTTTTCTTGTCTGGCTGGGAGTTGTGGGTTCCGCAATCTGGACTGCGATCGGGCATATCGATGATCTCGCTGACCAAAGTTCAGGAGTGCTCGCTCCAAGTAACCTTTTTTATCTCTACGCTTCTACGGTTCTCATCAAGGTCTTCCACGAATTCGGTCACGGAATTGTGTGCAAGCACTTTGGCGGAGAAGTGAGGAAGGCGGGTGTCATGCTGATGCTACTAACCCCCCTTCCTTATGTTGATGCTACTTCAAGCTGGGGTTTCCGTCGCCGTTGGCAGCGGATCGCGGTTGATGCCGCAGGGATGGGTTCGGAATTCTTGATCGCGTCGATCGCCTTGTATGTCTGGCTGACGACGTCTGACCCGCTCGTGAATCGCCTCGCTTACAATGTGATGTTCATCGCTTCGATTTCGACGGTGCTCTTCAACGCCAATCCCTTATTGCGCTTTGATGGATATTATATTTTCAGTGACCTGTTTGATTTGCCCAACCTGTATCAACGGGCCACGCGGCAGTTGAAGTTTCTCGGTGAACGTTTTCTTTTCGGAGGAAAAAAAATTGTAAGCCCGGCTCACGCGCAGGGGGAAGCGTCCTGGCTGACAATTTACGGGATTGCAGCGTTTATCTATCGAATCATCTTGCTGGTATTCATTACTTATTACGTGGCGCAGGGATTTCTAGGCCTTGGTGTCGCGATCGCGGGGTTCTGTGTGTTTCTTTACTTTCTGGTCCCTATTGGGAAGCTGATTCATTACCTTGTTACCTGCGAGCGGCTGGATAGGCATCGTAGGCGAGCCTTCTCGGTGACGGCTATTTTGCTCATCTGTGTTGTTGGCATCATCGGATTCATCCCTTTTCCGAGAAGTTTCCGCGCAGCAGGCGTTCTCAATCCGGCAGAGGAGACAGTGGTTTATGCCGCTAGTTCCGGTGCTATTGCTGAATTGCTGGTCGATTCCCCTCAGGTAGTGAAAGCGGGGCAACCTCTTGTTCGGCTTTCTAATTTAGAGCTCGAGTTTGACATCGAGGGTTCCATTCAGCAAATCGACCAGCTTGATACGCAAATTGAGGAGGCTAGGCGCAATCAGTACGGAACAGTGATTGGTTCTTTAATGGGGTTGGTAAAAGCGCGGCGGATGATGCTGCAGGAGCTGCAGCGTCAGCGCGAAGCTCTTCTCATTGTGGCCCCCAGAGACGGTATCTGGACTTCACCACAGAGTCGGGAAATGGTTGGCACATGGGCTCCACGTGGCACTGAAATTGGTCGCATTTTTGACCCGAATCGTTTCGAGTTCGTCTCTGTTGTGCCTCAGAAGCAGTCGGGGAATCTCTTTGATAATCAAATATCTGGATCAGAAGTGCGGCTCTATCAAGAGGTTGGGCAGGTCATCCCAGTGAAGACTCAGGAAGTCACACCCGCTGGTCAGGCGAGGTTGCCTACCGCCGCTTTGGGATGGTTGGCTGGCGGTGCCATCCAGATCAAGAAGGGAGATAATTCCGGAATGATTGCAGCTGAGGATTTTTATCTCGTCCGTTCTCAACTCGATTTTCCGTCAGGGAGATTGCCTGACTCAGCGAGAATCACAGGTCAGATTAAATTTCGACTGCCTCCTGAGCCGTTGCGCTTTCAGTGGAGCCGGATTCTTCGGCAGACGTTTCAGAAAGGGAAAGATTCATGATCACTCCCACGAAGCAGTTTTACAATGCGGAGCCGAAACCGCCCCGTAAGGTCGCTCGCGGGATTGATAAAAGGGTAGATTGGCTTCATGGAGTGGTTAAGCGTCGTAAGCGACTCCTCCGGGTTCTATCGAGGGAAGCCGATGCGTCTCTCCGCATTCTTGAAAAAGAAATCGAACGCCTTCCTCAGAAGGAGTTTGAGTCCAGGCTGAGGGATTCCAGTCGAAGGTTCAAGCGAGGGGATCAATCGAAACGATCTGTGCGAGAGGCTTTTGCCTGTCTCTCAAGGGTGGCGCACGATGTGTTAGGCCTCACTCCTTATCGGGAACAAATCATCGGAGCCATGGCGGTTCAGCGAGGGCTCTTTGCTGAAATGGCGACAGGAGAGGGGAAGACACTTACCATTGGGTTGGCCGCAACCCTAGCAGGGTGGATTGGGCGACCCTGCCACATCGTGACGGCGAATGATTACCTTGCGAAAAGAGATTCTGAAACTCTCGCAGCCTTTTATGAATTTTGTGGCGTTCAAGTTGGTCATGTCGTGGCAGAAATGACGCCAGGTGAACGGACAGCTCAGTATTGTAAAGAGGTCGTCTACACGACCAGTCAGGAAATACTTGCTGATTTCCTGCGTGACCGTCTCAAGCTTGGTTTCGATCAAACACCGCAGTGCCGCCTCATTAGGCATCTCTCTCATTCAGGCAATTCGACATCTCAAGGAGGACTGCTCCAGAGGGGGATCCATACCGTCATCATTGATGAGGCCGATAATATCCTGATTGATGAAGCAGTGACCCCGCTCATCATCAGCCGGAAGATGCCCGGCAACTCACTTGAACTTTGCTGCACGATTGCCCGTGATCTCGCCCTGATGCTGAAGTCCGGTGACGATTACGATGTCGATTTTGCCTATGGAGAAATCAAACTCAAAAATCGCGGTAAGTCAGCAATCGCCCGCCACTCACATCGGCTCCCGGCCATTTGGAGGTCACAGGATCGTCGTAATGAACTGGTTCGACAGGCACTTGTAGCTCGTCACTTTTTCCAGCGCGACACGCATTATGTGATCACCGCTGAGAACAAAATTGAAATCGTTGATGAGCTGACCGGGCGGATTATGCCCGGAAGAACTTGGAAGCAGGGCCTGCACCAAGCAATCGAAGCTAAGGAAGAAATAGCCATCACTGATCCGACGGAAACGCAGGCGAGCATGAGCTTCCAAAGATTCTTTCGAATGTTTCATTCGATTGCCGGTGTTTCAGGCACAGCCCGCGAATCATCATCGGAACTTTGGAGGGTTTATCGTCTCTCGGTTGTCTCCATTCCCACCCATCGTCCGCTCGCCAGGGTTGAGGAACCGCCGAAAGTATTTGCCATAAAGGAGAAAAAGTATGAGGCGGTGATCGAAGAAATCGAGCGTTTTAACCGAGATGGCAGACCGGTGCTGGTTGGCAGTCGGACGGTTTCCGTCAGCGAAGAGCTTTCTGAAAAACTCACACAAAAAGGACTTTCCCATTCGGTTCTCAATGCGGTGCGCCATGAGGAGGAAGCAGCAATAGTCGAAAAAGCCGGGGAGAAGGGGCAGATCACGATTGCGACGAACATGGCCGGGCGAGGAACGGACATTCGCCTGAGCGAGGAGGTTCTCTCGCTTGGCGGGCTTCACGTCATTGCTGTGGAATATAATCTCTCGCCTCGGATTGATCGCCAACTAATTGGGCGTGCTGGTCGGCAAGGTGAGCCAGGCTCTGCTCGCTACTTCATGTCTATGGAGGACGAACTGCTTGTCCGATTTATGCGACCCGCCAGATGTAAGCGGATCAAGTCGCTTCTCGAACTCGGGGCGCCCGGCTCCTACTCAATGGCTATTTCAGGTAGTCGGAGATCGCAGCGAACTGCCGAAAAGCTCGGTGAAAAACAGCGTGAGGCTGTCCTTCGGATGGACACATGGCTGGAGGAGCACCTTTCATTCACGCGGCGGTCTTCGGGGTAAGAAAGGGTTAGTTTCGGGTGTTCTGGTTCTCTGGGAGTAGCAGTTTCTTTGACCGAGCAGACTGGATAACTCAGTAACAATCAAGGAGTGATCGTTTTCGACGAGGAGAGGGGTTGTCCGACTTGAATGGAACGAAGGATTCTCTTTCTGGTCTGAGGGGAGTTTTTTCCTGTTTTTGATCGACAAAACGATTGTTTTTAAGGCCAACACCCCTAGGATAATTTCGGTTCTGGACGAAACTTAATGAGCAAAATTACACCATTACGCACGATCGAATGTGTGACGTCTCACCGGGCTTACTCAGTTCTCTAACCCATGAATCGTAAACGGTCAGAGAATCGATCAAAATCGCGGTTTGAAGAGAACCGTAACTCCAGTCCAATTTTTGATGTGGAGCAGATGGAACAG
>JAKMGR010000194.1 GCA_022424805.1 Verrucomicrobiales bacterium | reverse complement strand
GCTTCACGAGGCCAGGTTTGACCGCAGAGGTGACCTGAAAATCGCTAGCTACCTCAAACGATTGGGCCGGGAGAAATGTTGGTGACAAAAGAGTAGCGAACAGGAGGGAGGAGAGATTACGATTCATCGCAGGGGAAGCTTGCCTGAGATCGTCGGTGCTGGCAATGCCTGAGAGGGGCGTCAAAACGGTGATTTGACACCCATGGCGCGAAGCGCGCACCAGCCAACGATTGCCTCAAAAATTCCGAAGGCACCGAGCGTGCAGAGTCCGCAGCCCCAGAATGCATAATCGGTTTTAAGGATGAGATAGAGTCCGGTCGCGAGCATCGCGGCACCGAGAACGCCACGGAAGATCCGTCCACCGATTCCGATGTTGCAGGTCCATTTTTTCATAACTGAGGGGGATTTGTACTACCATCCCGCACCCTTTATCTTCGTTTGGATCCGGCAGAGATACATGTCGGCGGTCATGTAAAGGACAGTTCCATCGTTGCCCCATCCGCAGTTGGCAGTTTTTTCTCCGGTCGAAATTCGGCCAAGTAATTTCCCATCCGGGTTAAAAACGTAAACGCCGCCTGGACCTGTCGCCCAAATGTTACCTTTCTCGTCGACCTTGAGTCCGTCAGGTAATCCGGGAAGTCCCTTTTTGAAGTTTTCGGTAGCATCGTAAAAGAGTGTTTCTTCTCCCAGTGTTCCGTCCTCGTTGACTGGAAACGATTTCCAGATCGCAGCAGCCGGGTCAGACTGGGCCACGTAGAGAGTTTTGAAATCGGGTGAGAAAGCGATCCCATTGGGGCGCGTCATCTCTTTGGTAAGGAGTGTGACTTCGCCGTCCGGGGTAAGCCGGTAGACGCCGCAGAAATCAAGCTCGCGGCGTTGGTCATCGTATCGCTTTGGCAGGCCGTAGGGAGGATCGGTGAAGTAGATCGTTTCGCCATCCGGGCCGAGGCAGGCATCGTTCGGACTGTTGAGACGTTTGCCTTTGTAATTGTCGACGAGGGTTCGTTTGCCGCCACCCTTTGTCAGAAGCGAAAGCCGGCGGTCGCCGTGCTCGCATGAGATGAGTTGGCCAAGCTTGTCGAGAAGTAGTCCATTGCAACCGGGTTCGCCACCATAGGGTTCAACTCCGGTATAGCCCGAAGGTTTCAACCAGGTGTCGGCTCCTTTTCCTTCTTCCCATTTCACGACCCGGTTGTTGGGGATGTCGGAAAAGAGAATGTGGCCGCCGTATTCGTGATCTTTTTCGGGAACCCAAACTGGACCCTCGGCCCAAAGAAAGCCCGAAGATAAAACCTGGATTTCGGCATTCTCATCTACCAATTCGTGGAATGCCGGATCATCTATTATTAATTCACCTATCGTAGGGAAGTTAGTGGAATCCTGACAAATACCAGAATGGGTTGTAAAAATGGCGAATGTGAAAAAGAGAGCGACTAAGGGTAGGTACGATTTGCGATTCATGTCGGTGGGTTGATTATACTGCCAAACGATTTGTTAACAGACAGATGAGTGATAAGGCAAGCGGGAAGGAGCCGGAAAATCGTATGCACGATGACGATGACGACGTAACGATGCCGGTCGGTGCGGAAGTTCCGGTCGACCCCGAGGCGGGCGACCAACTCGACATTGTCGATCGCTGGTGGGATGAAAGAGAAAACGAGAAGGAAACTAGGACAGAGGATAGGGAAAAGCCGAATGTGCTTGATGATATTGGATTGCCATCTCGCCGCCGTGAGTCCCTGAAAGTTGATGATACTGTGCCGGAAGGCCCCCTTGATTTGCCACCGTTGGAGGAAGTCGAGGAAGCGCAAGAATCCGAAGAGCTAGTCGATGAGGAAAGTTTAGTTGAGTCCGAGCCGAAGGAAAAAATTGGAATGGATGCTGCAGAGCTGGAGGTAGCCATTGAGGCGTTAGCGCCGGAGGAAGAGGGAGTTGCTTTCGTCGAAGAGAATGAGGAGTCTGACATGGTGGAAGTCGCGGAACCCGAGGAAGAGACAGACATAGAGTGGGCAGAGTCGGAATTAGAGGAAGTAGAGCAGTCGGAACCAGAAGATCCGGAAAAAGAGGCAGTGCCAGAAGAGCCGGAGCCGGAAGAAATTGAGACTTCAAGGTCCGAGAGTTCAGTTCCTGTGCTGGGGAAAGCAAAGGTGGCGGAGCTCGATGAAACTGGCGAGGCGGCGGACGAATACGAGACAGTGGTTGAGTTGGCGTGTCCCCGAAAAATCATTGTACCAGAAGCCACTCCTATTGTCGGTTTGCTTGATGACGATGATACGGAGGAAGATGATGAAGTAGAGGACCAAGTTGAAGGAGACAACCTTCAGTCTTTGGACGAATCTCCGGAAGAAAGCGATTCCAATAAAATTGGCGAAGACTATGCGGGGGATGGGGATTCAGAACAGGAAAGCATTTCAGAAAATGTGGACGGTGGAGAAGTAGTCGATCATTCTCTTGAAGAAGACTCCGGCCAATCATCCGCAGAGGAAGATACACCTGAGAAAGACGAGGAGCCAGATGATGGCGATTCCGAACTGGACGATATATTCTCTGGCAAGAAAGCTGATTTCGCTGCCGTCCCGAATCAGGTTCAGAAAAAATCGAAACGAAAATCAGGCTGCTGGACGGTTTTCACCACGCTCTTCTTTTTCGGCACGCTATTGCTGATCGGCGCCATCGGTGTGGTCGGATTCTTTGGCTACCAGAAGTTCCAGAATGCGGAAGAAGAGATCAAGGCTCTCGCCGAAGGAAAATTGGCGAAAGAGGGAATCTACCTCGACTACGAGGGGTGGCGCCTCAATCGGTTTCCTCTCAGTCTCGGTATCGAA
>JAKMGR010000190.1 GCA_022424805.1 Verrucomicrobiales bacterium | reverse complement strand
GCTTCACGCAGGGCGATTTCGTAGACCTTCACGCGAGGGCCGCCATTATTTTCCAATTCCAGAGACGATCGAATTTCGACATAGATTTTTTCCAAGAGCGGACCGGAAACGGATTGTTCCAAGGTGTCGTAGATGGCGCTCTCTTCGCGAAAATCGAAAGCGTGGTAAGTGTTTCGAAGCAGCGCGTAGGTCAGGGGCTCCAGATCTTCTTCTCCTGGCATCTGCACTTTCTCGATCTTGATTTTGAAGGCGAGTAATCCGCAAACTACCGCAACAATGACGAGCCATCCGACCCAGGCGGGAGATTTTTGCTTTTTCCGAATCACTTCGATGGCAGCGATCACAACGAGAAAAATCGCCAATCCCAGAAGATAGGGGTTAAAAGAAAGAGTTTCGCGTTTCACCGCCGGGACCTCAAGCAGAGTTGGTGCAGCGACGGTTTCCGGCAAGGTCCATGTGACCTGATTATTGTCCGGCGTCACGTAGCGGGCCGATGGCTTGCCGCGGCTTGCGATTTCCAGAACGAGACGTTTTTGCTCCGGTGCAAACCAAAGCCACTCGACGGAAAGTTCCCTAACTTCCTGTGCCGAGGAAGAGAGCGTAATACCGACCAGAGCCTCCACGATCGGTATTTCATCGCGCTCATCACTGGTGTATCCCTTCGCTGGGTCGGGGCGGATAAACCGCACCGAGCGCCCCGTGAACTGGAAGTCTTTGCCAGGGGCGGAAAGTTTCACTCCGCTCTCCAGTAAAGTCGCAACATTGTCGAGAACCACCTGCTTCAGCGCTGCATTGATCGTGTCACCTTCCAATCGCCACGAGCGACGATAGGCATCGACCTTCGCAATCGCCTCCAAGCGCACCTCGAAAGCCTCGATCGCAAGAAAACCACGCACAGAGTCGTCTACACTCTGTGCGTTGAGTTGGACAGCTCCACTCGGGATAAGGAACAGGACAACTGCGATTGTGGAAATTCTAAAATTCACCGACGTATTATCGCGGCCGTTTAGTTTTCGTCAATTTGTTGTGATCACTCCTCCTCCCTCAAATTTCTCACCTACCGATTCGCGTCCTCAATGCTTCCCTTGATTCGATTCGATTCCTTTGCCATGTTACCGACTCAAAATTGATACCATGCGACCTCGCAATCTTTCATACCTACTTGCCGGAACGTTCTCTCTCTCGCTCGCCGGAGCGGCGGAGGTCGACTTCATGACTGACATCAAACCTCTTTTCGAGGGCGCTTGCATCCAATGTCACAGCCCGGAAAAGGCCAGCGAAGAAGGGGCTGACTACGACATGTCGACGAAAGAAGCAGCTTTTGCCGGCGGCGAATCCTACGGCTCTGATGTGATCGTTCCCAAAGACGGGAATGACAGCCCGGTCTACTGGATGACGACTCTGCACCACGACGACCCGGACGATTCCGAGGCGATGCCTCCGAAAAAGCCGCTCAATGACTCTCAGGCTGAAGTGATCAAACGCTGGATCGACGACGGTGCCGAGTGGCCAGAGGGTGTCGTTCTCGAGGAAAAGCCACGTGTTACGTTCCAGAATGTCCGCGGACTCTTCCTCAAAGGTGGTCCCTACAATGCCAAAGACATCAAAATGCTTCGCCTCTGGGCTGAGCAGGGTGCCGACTGGCCTGCCGGATTGCAGCTTGGCGGCGGCTCGGAGGATGGTCCGGCTGACAATCTTGAGCTTGTGAAGCAGATGAGAGAGAACATTCTCTCCAACTCTACGGTGAATACTGAAGGCGACATGAATGCCTACACCGACACGATCACCAAGACTGGTGTGAAATTTGAGATGGTGCCGATCAAAGGTGGCGAGTTCACCATGGGTAGCCCTGACGATGAAGAAGGTCGTCTCGAAGACGAAGGCCCTCAGCACAAAGTCAAAGTCAGCCCTTTTTGGATGGGCAAATTCGAGGTCACCTGGAATATGTATGAGCCATTCATGATTACGGGAGTAGCCCGTAACAAAGACGGTTCACCTGAAAACATTCCGGCCGATGCCGAACCGATCGACATCATTTCCAGCCCGACGACTCCCTACACCGAGATGAGCTTTGGAATGGGAACCGACGGCTATCCCGCCATCTGCATGACGCAACACGCGGCGAACAAATTCTGTCAGTGGCTGAGCGCTCAGACAGGCCACTACTACCGCCTCCCAACCGAAGCCGAGTGGGAATATGCCTGCCGCGCCGGAACCAACGGTCCTTTCCACTGCCCGGAGGATCAACTCGCAGAGTATGCTGTCATGGACCCTGAACAGGTTCGTGTTGGCTACGAGAAAGTCGGAACGAAAAAGCCGAATCCCTGGGGCCTCTACGACATGCACGGAAACGTGATGGAATGGTGCATCGACCAATACATTGCAGATGCTTACTCGAAGCGCTCCGGAGTTGCCGCAAACCCCCTCGAAATCCCGACAACCTTGTATCCTCGCAGTGCTCGGGGCGGCTCCTGGTATGACCCACCTGAGTATCTCCGTGCCGCAGCTCGCGCACCGTCGGATGAAGCGTGGAAAGTGCAGGATCCTCAGTTGCCAAAATCAATCTGGTATCACACCGATGCTCACTGGCTCGGATTCCGAGTCGTTCGTCCACTCGAAACACCCGAGGCGGAAACAATGGATAAGCTTTGGAATATGGGACGTGCCGGAGAATAAGATTTTCTCCAACTAGTATTCAATTCCATGAAACTTCGAACAAAGGCGGGCCAAATGGTTCGCCTTTTTTTGTGCCTTCTGTTCAGCACGGGAGCGATTCTTGCGGAGGAAAAGAAGGCGGAAAAAATCCCGAGGCACTGGATCGAGGAGGCAAAAAAATACGACTCAAGAGACTACTCCGCGCAGCTTCCCATCGTCCCCAAATACGAGCGGGAACTGGTCCGCCGCATTCGGGAGCACATTCTTGCGACAAATCAGGGCGAGCACGCCGACTACAAGTCGGAGATTCCGGAAACCGGAGTCGAATACGAAATGGTCGCCATCGAAGGAGGAAAATTTCTCATGGGAAGCCCCGAGGATAAGAAGCACCGCAATCTCGACGAAGGTCCGCAGCGGGAAATCGAGGTTTCCGATTTCTGGATGGGGAAATACGAAGTGACCTGGGATCAGGCCTGGCCGTTTGCAGCGCGTAGCAATTCAGAAATCTACACCAAAGAAGGTGTTCCCGGGAACCCCGATGAACTGGAAGACCTCGTTCATTGGATATCATCACCATCGACGCCATACACCGAAATGGATTTTGGAATGGGTCTCGATGGAGGCTACCCGGCAATCAATATGTCGCATCATGCCGTGACAAAATTCTGCCAGTGGCTGAGCATCCAGACCGGGCATTTTTACCGCTTGCCCACGGAGGCCGAGTGGGAATACGCCTGCCGCGCGGGAACGACGGGACCATTCTCCTGCCCCGAAGATCAACTCGCTGAATACGCCGTCATGGACCCCGAACAGGTTCGGGTACGATACGAAAAAGTCGGAATCAAAAAGCCGAATCCCTGGGGACTCTACGACATGCACGGAAACGTGATGGAATGGTGTCTCGATGCCTACCTGCCCAGCTATGGGCATCTGGATAAAAAAGACCCTTGCTTCCTACCAGCTCAACGCTGGGGGCGTATCGCGAGAGGCGGAAGCTGGTACGACCCTCCAGAGTATTTGCGCAGCGCATGCCGAACCTGTTCCAACGATGATTGGCAGATGCAGGATCCTCAGTTGCCCAAGAGTATCTGGTGGCTCACCGATGCCCACTGGCTCGGTTTTCGACTCACGAGGCCGAAGGAAATCCCATTGGAAGACGAAATGTATGAGATCTGGAACTCAGGGGGTGTCTACCCACAAGAGGGTGACAAAGAGTTTAATCTCAATCCATGAAACGATTCGCCTCTACGTCCATCCTTGCAGCGGCTCTGCTCGCCTCCTGCTCCGCTGAGGAAGAGCCATGGGAACTCCATACCTTTCAGGAACCTCACATGGGGACACTATATAGCATCCGGTCCTACGCCCAACGGGGCGGTGCCCAACAGGGCGGTGCCCAACAGGGTAAGGACGATGATCTGCCCCTCCTAGTTCAACGGGCCTTCGATCGAGTCGAGGAATTGAATTCCATCTTCTCTGACTATCTGCCCGAATCGGAACTCAGTGAATTGGCGAAGGCGCCTGTCGGAAAGCCGGTTCCGGTGAGTACTGACCTCTACCGTATCCTCGATCTCAGCAAGCAACTCACGGAAGAGACTGACGGTGCCTTTGACGTGACGGCCGGCCCTCTGATCCGGCTCTGGCGGATTGCGAAGAAGAATAAAAGGCTACCTACGACGAACCAGATTGAACGGGCAAAAGCGCGGACCGGAACTCACTTGATCGATCTCGATCCCGTCGCGAAGACGGTTACGAAGCGAGCGGAGGGAATGCTATTCGATCTCGGCGGTATTGCCAAGGGATACGCTGCAGATGAAGTCCTCAGCATTCTGAAAAACGGTGGCTTCCCCCACTCTCTTGTTGCGGCGAGCGGTGACATCGTCGTTGGAGACGCCCCGCCCGGAAAAGACGGATGGAGAATTGGAATCGAAACCCTCGAAATAGGCGCGGGCCTTTCTGATCTCAATACGGTTACCCTGGTGAATCAGGCCATCTCAACATCTGCTGATACGAGGCAATTTCTCGAACTCGATGGCAATCGATACTCCCATATTGTCTCGACAAAGACTGGATTGGGACTTACGCGACGGATCGGTGCCAGCGTGATCGCCACGGATGCGACAACCACAGATAGTCACGCCACAGCATTGACCTTACTGGGAGCGGAAGAAGGTCTTGGATGGATTTCGGGGAAAAAGGAAGTGGAAGCGCGAATCGTGGTTCTTGAAGG
>JAKMGR010000169.1 GCA_022424805.1 Verrucomicrobiales bacterium | reverse complement strand
GTCTCGGAGCGCTTATCATCTGCGCGTGTTCCGCGTTCGGTCTGGCGGGCGGTGGCGACTTCCTGGATGATGTCGTCCATGTTGGAGGCGTCGGAGTAGACGGCGCCGGTGCAGGTCATGTCACCGATCGTGCGGAAACGGACGGTGGCATCTTTTTCAACCTCTTCGCCTTCCTGAGGAATCACGACATCGGAAATGGCGAGAAGGGCACCCTTGCGGTGAACGACATCTCGCTGGTGGGAAAAGTAGAGACTTGGGAGCGGAATTTTTTCAGCTTTGATATACTGCCAGACGTCCATTTCGGTCCAGTTGGATATAGGGAAAACGCGGAAGTGCTCGCCGTGATGCTTGCGACCGTTGAAGATATTCCAGAGCTCAGGGCGCTGGTTTTTCGGATCCCACTGGCCGAAGTCATCACGGTGAGAAAAGAAACGCTCCTTGGCTCGGGCTTTCTCCTCGTCACGTCGACCGCCGCCGAGGCATGCGTCGTACTGATTGTCTTCGATCGTATCGAGAAGGGTCACGGTCTGGAGAGCATTTCGGCTCGCGAAGGGGCCTTTCTCTTCCTGGACTCGTCCTTGATCGATGGCGTCTTGAACGAGACCGACAACAAGATCAGCGCGGATTTCCTCCACATACTTGTCACGGTATTCGAGCGTCTCAGGAAAGTTATGTCCGGTATCAACATGGACCAGTGGGAACGGGAGGCGAGCCGGGTGGAATGCTTTCCGCGCCAGATGTGCCATCACGATCGAGTCCTTACCCCCTGAGAAAAGGAGAGCGGGCTTTTCAAATTGCGCAGCAGTTTCCCGAAGCACATAAATGGCCTCGGATTCAAGTTGGGCGAGGTGATTCACCCGGTAGGAATTTCTTTCTTCTTCCATGATAAAAAACGTTTCGTTAGAAGGTGACGCCTGTTTGGGACCCTGAGTCGGTTGTCGCTTGAGCTTTGACCTTTGCCTGAGCGGCTTCAAGAAGGAGGGAGAGGGACCCTTCTTCGCTGAGAGCCTCCGTGTCAACGACTAGGTCAGGATTATTCGGTTTTTCAAATGCGGAGTCTTTTCCGGTGAATTGCTTCACTTCGCCAGCTTTTACCTTGGCGTAGAGGCCCTTTGGGTCGCGCTCTGAGCAGGTTTCGAAGGATGCTTTAACGTAGACTTCGAGAAGGTCTTCGTCCCCTATGATTTCGCGAGCGAGAGAGCGGAGTTCGTTGTTGGGAGTAATGAAGGATGTGATCGTGACGATTCCGCTGTCGGCGAAAAGCTTCGCAACCTCTGCGACGCGGCGAATGTTCTCGAGGCGGTCTTCGTCGGAGAACCCAAGGTTTTTGTTGAGGCCGGCACGAACATTGTCCCCGTCTAGAACCTTGACCATCCGTCCGGATTCGTGAAGGCGGCGCTCAAGCAGATTGGCAAGTGTGCTCTTCCCGGAACCGCTTAGCCCATACATCCAGATGACAGCGCCGCGCTGACCTAGCAGCTCTTCCTTCGCTTCGCGAGGGAGCATTTTGTCAAAAATGGGGTAGATATGATCGAGATTGGAACTCATGGGCCGAAATTTTCAGCGAGAGGAGACTATAGCGGATCAAATGACAAAATCCAGTTCCTCGTTGAGACCACATTCTCTCTTGAGGCCGAAGAAGCGGGTGTCTTCTTCTGACATTCCGTCGGTAAGTTTTTTGGTCGTATGCCAATCCCCGATCGAAACGTAGCCTTTGTCCCAGAGAGGATGGTAGGGCAGGCCATTGTCGGTGAGGTAGCGGCCGACCTGCATATCGGTCCAGTCGATAACCGGATGAATTTTGACGCGGCCTTTCTGAATCGCCACGACTGGCAGTTCGGCTCGGCTGCTGCTTTGCTGGCGGCGGATACCGCTGATAGCGGCAACAGCATCCAATTCGGCGAAGGCCCTCTCCATCGGCTCGACCTTGTGAATCTGGTTGTACTGCTCGATTCCCTCGACGCCGTTTTCCCAGAGTTTTCCGTGGCGAGCCTCCAACCAGGCCGGGGAATGCTCACTGCGGAAGACTTGCAGATTCAGATCGAGGCTGTCCGTCAATTCATCGATGAAATGGTAGGTCTCAGCAAAAAGGTAGCCGGTATCGACGAGGATCACAGGAATGTCCGGTCGCTCCCGGGTAGCCAAGTGGAGCATGACGGCTGACTGTGCGCCAAAGCTGGACGTGAGAACAATGCGGTCGGTGAATGTTTCCAAGGCCCAGCGGGTTCGTTCCCGGGGATCCTTTTTCTCCAATCGCTGGGCAATTCCCGCAAAATCCTCGATACCGAAACGCGCCGCGATATCTGCCGCCGTGTCAGTAACGGCAGTTTGA
>JAKMGR010000157.1 GCA_022424805.1 Verrucomicrobiales bacterium | reverse complement strand
CCCATGAATCGTTTCTTGGAATACCAGACCTCCTTCAATCCATAAAATCCGAACCGACGAAAATTCCGCTCGAGAAAATGCTCGGCCGCAATCTGCCCGATTGCTCGTTGATCGCTCGCCACCGTCGGAACGCCCGAACTCTTTCTGGAGTTCGTAAGATTGACAATGGGACAATCGAGCTTTCCGGCAAGCTTCATCTGCTCCCTCGTCTCCAACATGGCAATAATCCCATCGCCGCCCCACCCTGACAAGCCCTCCAACGCGAGCGCTGAACCTTCCGGGCTCGAAACAATCTCCCACGGACCGTGCTCCTCGGCGTAGCGAAAAATCCCATGCGTGATGCGCTCCTGGTGCGGTGCACCCAACTGGTAGGCCAACGCAATTCGCCTGCTTTTATTTCTGCTTCTGCGTCGTTCCATTTTAAAAGCTACCTCACAGTTCGCAAAAAAGCACATTCCTTCCGCAAAACAACTCTTGTGCGATCCTTGAATGCCGATTTTCTTTCTTCAGAGATTCTGTAATGAGCACTCCTGAAACTTCCAACCATCAACTCAAAGCCGGCATGATCGGCATGGGAATGATCTTTGACGAAACCTATGCGCCCATGTTTCGGGTCGCTAAGCAGGGCATCTACGATTCTACCTTTGGCGTCTGTGAAATCGATTTCTCCGCCGTCGCAACACGAACCGGATCGCGAGCAGAGAAATTTCGCGAGGCGAATCAGGACACCTTCTCCAACTTCACGAGTTACACGGAGCCGAATGCCGCAGGGCAGCTCGTTTCGGCCGATCCGGACTTTGTCTGCGTCGCCACTCCCGACGATCGTCACTTCGCCGGAGCCAAAGCCGCGCTCGAAGCTGGCAAGCATATCATCGTTGAGAAACCTTCCGTCCTGTCTCTTCATGAACTCGACGAGTTGGTTGCTCTCGCTGAAAAGAATGAGGTGCTTGCCAAGATTGTGTATCACAAACTTCTCGATCCCGATCACAAAAAGCTCCGCACCCTCGTCGCAGACGGCGAACTCTCACACGTTAATAATGGCTACTGCACGCTGCTTGAGCCTAAGTCGATTTCGGGCGGGCAATTTGCCGAATGGATCAAAGGGAGAAACCCCGGCACCTACGTTGCGGTTCACTACATCAAGCTGATCGATTTCACCTTCGGTGGAAAACTGAAACGGGTCACCTGCACCGGCCAACGGGGCCTCGTCGGACCAGCCGATGGAAACACCTGGGACTCGACTCAGCTCCGCCTCGTCTACGAGTATGACTCAGGTCGAGAAGCTGCCTTCGACATCCACACCAGCTGGGTGACACCGGATAACTTTCCCGGCTACGTAGAGCAGGAGGTGCAGTTTCGATTCGACAACGGAAACTGGAACGGTCACAGCAGACGCCGAGGCGTCGAGTGCACAATCGAGGACAAGACTCCCATCACCGCCAAGATTTCGATGAACAATCACTATAACGGCAGCTTTCTTGAGCCGTGGGAGGAGCGCAGCCAGAGAGGCTACGGCATCGAAGCAATCGAGCGCTTTGTCCGCGAAGTTGCAGAGGTCGAGTTCGGCAGGGAAGGATCCCGCGAAGATCGCCTTGCCCGAATCGCCGCCCTCGAATACAACAGCCTCGCAGCGGATCGTCAGGTCGTAGCTGCCGTCCAATCCATGGAAGCACTACTCGAGGAACACGCAGCAGGTCATCCCGACGCCGTCGTCAAAGTGAATGACGAAGAAGGTGGCTTGGCTCTCTACCGCCCCGGCGAAGAAACTCCCGAAGTTTTGTATTCGGGTGTCGTTTAACAACTCATTTTCACTATCCTGATCCTTATTTTTCCCCATGATTACCCATACTGACGAACCCACATCCAACGAGCTTCGTGCCACGCTCGAATCCACGGAACCCGAGTGCCTCCGCACAAAAACGACGAGCATGGCAGTTCTTGCGAAAAGTGAGGGCTCCTATCACTACACTCCCGAGGGTCGAAAGCTTGCCGATTTTACTTCCGGTGTTCTCGTCGCCAACATCGGACACAACCCCAAGCGCTGGTGGAAGCGCGTTCTCGAACTGATGGGATTGGACAATCTCGACGCCGACGGTGATTTCCTCCCTGCAGTCACCCTGACAAGCTACAATGCCGTTACCGAAGTCGAGATGGAAGCCAACCGTTGTCTCCTCGAAAACCTCCAGGCGCAGCCGGGGGGCTCGCGCATGGAGCAAATCCTCTGGGCCGCGAGTGGTAGCGAAGCGATTCAAAAAGGACTCTGGGCCTGTCTTGCCCGTCGCGAAGGCGAGGACATCATCCTCGCCACCCGCGGAGGTTTCCACGGAAAGAAGGGCCTCGCAGGTGCTGTCACCGGCAGTGAGGACGATCCCGAACGCGACCCGCGGGTTCGCTTCATTTCATTCCCTAAAGAAGAATGTGCCTCGATTGAGAAACGTCGTGAAACGATCGACCTCACTCCCTACCGCGAAGAACTCGAAGCGCTGAAAGCAGAATACGGTAATCGACTTTGCTGTCTCATCACCGAGCCTTACCTCGGCGGAGGCGGATCCTATCATCCCCACAAAGAATACATGCAGATGTTGGAATCCTTCTGCCGGGAAAACGACGTCATCTTCATTCTCGACGAGATTCAAGCCAACTTTGGACGAACCGGTTCGATGTATGCCTTCTCCGAATACGGTATCGAACCCGACCTGGTTGCTCTCGGCAAGGGCATGGGGAACGGAGTTCCCGTCGACGCCATCGCAGGACGTTCGGACCTTTTCGGAGTCATGGGATTCGGAGCTGGATCGGACACCTGGAGCGCACACCCACTCGGCTGCGCTTCCGTAATCGCTACACTTGAGGAATTTGAGAAAGACGACATCATGGGCCAGGCCGCTGGACTCAGCGAGATCATCGAAGAGGCTCTCGTTCGCCTGACCGAACTACCAGCCGTTACCGCCGTGCGCGGGGAAGGCACCGTCTGGGGAATCGAGTTTGCTCCCCTTGGTGAACTGAGTGCTGATGAAGTTGCCCACGAAGTCG
>JAKMGR010000135.1 GCA_022424805.1 Verrucomicrobiales bacterium | reverse complement strand
CGCTCCTCACCGGACTCTACCGAACTGCCACCGATAACACGCTCGCCGCGAAGGCTGACTCCGATTCGAAGGAAGAGCGCCTCGTTGCGTTGCTTGCTCTTCGCCGTCACGAGAGCCCCGAAGCAATTGCCTTTCTCAATGATGCCGATACGCAGATCGTTCACGAAGCCGTCCGCGCTATCTACGACACGGACGCGATCGATTCTGAAGCTGGCAAGGTCCTGGCCGCCTTCGGCGAAAAGACTGCGGCGCTGCCGCAAACGGTTCAGCGTCGCGTCATTGCTGCAAACTACCGCCGCGGAACGCCTGAAAACGCCAGGGCTCTTCTCGCCCTCGCCGCGAACGATGAACTCAAGCCTGTCAATCGCAGGACGGCACTGATTGGCCTGAAGCAGTGGACCACACCCATCCAGACAGATCCCGTTCACGGAACATTCCGCCCGATTTCAGAGGGCAATGATCGCAGCAGCGAAGCCCTCGCTACCGCAATCGACACCGACCTCAAGAAATTCCTGACCGAGCCACATTCGCCTTCCCTGATTACTTTGGGACTCGAGCTTGCCACGTCGATCGGCGTCTCTCTCGATCCGGAAACTCTGCTCTCCCAGATCGACAACAAGAAGCTCAGCGGCGAGCTCCGTGTCGCAGTTCTCGACAGCCTCGTCCAGGCAAAGCCCCGCGGATTAAACGAAGTCGTTATCCGACTACTCAGCGACAAAGACGTCCCTGTCCGCGCCGCAGCCATGAGCCAGGCCTTCGCGCTTGGGCTCGATAGAATTTCAGAGAAAGCGAAAACAGCAATTGCGAAAGATGAGTTCGATGTCGCTCGCGCCGCACTGGCAGGACTCGCGAAAGCCGAGCCCGAAGCCGTCGTCGCACTTTGGAACGAAAGACAGAAAAAGCTTCGCAACGGGCTCTGGCTCGATGCCTTTCTCCATCTCCGGGCAGCAGGACACGAAGTGGCAACGAGCTACGCTTCCGCTGATCCAAACAACGTCTACAATCTCAGCATTCACGGAGGTGATTCGGCGAAAGGCGAGATCGTTTTCCAGAATCAGGGAGCCTGCCTCCAATGCCACAAGGTCAAAGGAAACGGCGGCGTCCAGGGTCCTGACCTCAGCGGAGTAGGCGTTCGCCTGTCCCGCAACAAAATCCTCGAAGCCGTCGTCGCGCCCGGGGCCGAAATCACACCCGGCTACGGCATGACGACTCTTGTCATGAAAAGTGGTGACTCCGTCGTCGGACGACTTTCCAACGAAGCCGATGATCATGTCATAGTCGTAGGACTCAACAACAAGCCACAGCGAGTAGCGCGCAAAGACATCGAGTCGATCGCTCCCCCGGTCTCGGCCATGCCTCCAGTAGCAATGGCGCTCCCCCCACAGGATCTCCGAAACCTCGTCGCCTATCTCGCGGCGCAAAAGAAAAAGGGCCGTAAAGGCGGATCATCACATGGCGAGGAAAGCCACGGGGATGATGAGAAGATTGCGAAGTGATTACTGCAAGGAGAGGCTCTCCGCAGACTCGACGCAAACAGGGCATTGCCTTACCGCTCCGCATTTGCCAGCGTTCCCCCATGCGCGCAACTTTTGTTCTCCTTTTCTCTCTACTCATATTCTCCTTTTCTCAGTCCAACGACCGCCCGCACATCGTCCTCGTCATGGCAGACGATCATGGCTACGGCGACACTGGCTTCACCGGTCATGCATTTGTAAAAACTCCGAACCTCGATGCAATGGCGAAAGAGGGAGTGGTCTTCAATCGCTTCTACGCAGCCGCCCCGGTTTGCTCCCCTTCCCGCGCCAGCGTCATGAGCGGACGCCACCCCTTTCGTGGAAACGTTCCCAATCACGGCCACTATCTCCGCCCTGACGAAGTCACCATCGCAGAAGCCCTGAAGTCCGCCGGCTACGTCACCGGACATTTTGGAAAATGGCACATCGGCTCGGTCCAGCCCGGCAGCCCGACTTCACCGGGAGGTCAGGGCTTCGACGAGTGGCTCTCCGGGCTCAATTTTTTCGACAACGATCCTTTCCTGAGCCGCAACGGAACCTACGAACATCTCGAAGGACCCGGCAGCGTTGTCAGCATGGATGCCACGATCGACTTCCTGACAAAGCATAAAGACGGGGACAAGCCGATGCTTACCGTGACGTGGTTCCCCTCTCCCCATAGTCCCTTCGGAGAGATCCCTCAAAACATGAAAGGCGCCGCCACGCTCTACGATGACAAGGATAAGAAAAACGCCGGATACTTTCGCGAAATCACTTTGCTCGACCAGGAGATCGGCAAACTTCGCAAAAGCCTGCGTGAACTCGGGATCGCAGAGAACACCCTCTTTCTCTATCACAGCGACAACGGTGGTCTAGTCGACAAATCAGCAGGCGGCCGAATGAAAAAAGGCTCCATCTATGAAGGAGGACTTCGCGTTCCTGCCGTCATAGAATGGCCCGCCCGCCTGAAGGCAGGCGAGATCGACACTCCGGTCAATTCATCCGACCTCTACCCAACACTGCTGGAGATTACCGGCGCTAAGGTCGAAAACCAGCCCAAACTCGATGGCGTTTCCATCATCGATATTCTCGAGGGGAAATCAACCACCCACCCCCCGATGGGATTCTGGCACAACTACATGGGAGGCCAGGGAACCTGGAGCGATCGCATCATCGCTGGACTGAAGGAGGCCCAGGATGCCGGAACTCCGAACCCCTACCCTAACCGAATCCTGAAGAACACCGCTGAATTTCCCGAGCGGGACAAATCCGATTTGCGAGGCCATTCTGCATGGACCGACTGGCCCTGGAAATTGCACCGCATCCAGCCACAGACAGGCGCGAAAGTGACCTGGGAATTGTATCAATTGGAAAACGACCCGCAGGAGGAAACCAATCTCGTCGAACAGCATCCCGAGAGAGTGGAGAAAATGCGCACCGCTCTGGAGGAGTGGCAGAAGTCTGTGCTCGGGAGCTGGTCTGGAGAAGACTACGTGAAGAAGTAAACCCTCTTACCTCAATGACCTAATCCTGTCAGGTCCTGGACCCAACAGGGCTGAATGAACGGCAGACGGAGTCCACCGCTACACACCCACCACCTCGCGCCAGGTCTTGGCCATGAGGGCGTGACCGGCGGCACTCGGATGCACGCCATCGGCGGCCCAGTATTCCGGCTTCGTGCCTGCGGCGACGGCTTTGTCGAACATTTCCTGAAAAGGCACCCAGAGCGTCCCGGCTCCCTGGGCGACTTCTTTTGCGAATTTCCTGCGCGTTTCAAATTCGGGAAACCACGAATCGTTGACGGCTCCGCAGCGAAGCACAAAAGGCTCGCAGATCACCAGCCTGGTTTCGGGGAGTTTCTTTTTCGTCCGCTCTAACAAAGCAGCAAATCCATCGCGATACACTTCAGGCGTTCCGTCGTAGCCTCCGTTCAACTTGTGCCAGATATCATTTACCCCAATGAGAATACTGAGAACGTCTGGTTTCAGGTCGAGACAATCTTTGTTCCAACGAGCATCGAGATCGGGGACCTTATTCCCGGAGATTCCGCGATTGTGAACCTGCAGCCCCAACGCAGCATGATCTCGCAAAATGCCTCCAGCTGCATGGGCAGGATAGCCAACCCCGAGGGATCTCGGATCATTCGCTTTCTGTCGCTTTTTGTCACGGCCGGCATCAGTGATGGAGTCGCCTTGAAAGAGTATGGCACTCCCCTCGGCGAGTTTTACTTTTTCTGCGGCTGCCCCGCTTTTCGAAAATACAGCGGAGGCTCCAGCAGCAGCGGCACTGGCAGTGAGAAAGGATCGACGATTGGTCATATCTTCGTGATGCCACAGTCAGCGGAGTCAGGCAAGGCGCAATCCCGTCCGCTTGACGCGTCGCCGAGCGTCTGACAGGCTCGTTACATGGATCAATCAAGACGCCGCTTTCTAAAAACAGCCACCGGAACTGCCTTCGCTACTCCGTGGATCGGATGGACCTCCACTTCATCAGGTCAGGCACCGAGCAAAGATTTACGCTTTGCCAATTTCGGAGCAGGTGGACGCGCCTGGAGCGATCTGACGGCGATGGACAATGTCGCTAACACCACTCTCGTCGCTGCAGCCGACGTCGATACGGTCCGCTCTGCCAAATTTCACGAGACCTATCCAGATACCCCTTTCTACACCGATTGGAGAAAACTTCTCGACGAGAAAGCGGATGAAATTGACGCGGTCGTCATTGGTACTCCCGACCATATGCACGCGCCAATCGCGATGGCAGCAATGCAGCTCGGAAAACACGTCTACGCCGAAAAGCCCATGTCTCGCACGCTCCACGAGGCCCGCCGTCTCCGGGAGTTTGCCGTCGAGAATAATTTGATGACGCAAATGGGCAACCAGCTTGCTTCCGGTGCGGGCAACCGAACAGGAGTGCGCCTCCTTCATGAAAGCGCCGTTGGAAAGGTGATCGAGGTTCACAGCATGAATCCAAAATCGTGGGGATCGATGAACCCACTTCCGGAGCCAACCGAAGAGCCGCCGGAAACGCTTTCCTGGGACGACTGGATCGGAGTTGGAAAAATGCGAAAATACATTCCTCGTGAATTTGCTCCGAGCAACTGGCGAAAGCGAATTGGATACGGCACGGGAACTCTCGGAGACATGGGTTGTCACATTTACCATCCCTGGTTCATGGGACTGAACAAGCCGGTGACTTTATCTGTGACATCGCACGGTCCCGCTCCCGTTGACGAGGACAGCTGGCCTCTCGATGCAAAAGTGCACCACCGAATGGCGGGCAATGATCTCACGAATGGTGACTTTGATTTCACTTGGTATGACGGCAAGCAACTTCCACCAGCGCACGTTGCTAGCGCTGTCGGGAGCGTTGAAAATGTGCCAAAGAGCGGATCTGTTGTCATCGGAACCACGGGAGCACTCGTGATCCCCCATGGTGGCGGAGGCATTCCCAAAATCTATCGTGAAGGTGTTTTGTCAGAAGAGGTTTTCGATAATGAGCCCGGCGAAGATCACCACGGAAATTTCGCTGCTTCGATTCGCGGAGAAATCAATGAAAAGCCACGGTGCAATTTCGATTACTC
>JAKMGR010000120.1 GCA_022424805.1 Verrucomicrobiales bacterium | reverse complement strand
CAATTACGGTGTCGCGACGCCAGGGGAGAGGCTGTTTGGCTGTTGAGCCTGCGAAATTCTGCTTCGGTCGAAATCGGAAAGATCTACCTGTCCGCTGAATCCGGGAAGGTATTGAGAAGAGTCGGGCTGAAGCCGGCAAGGCCAATTCAGTCCTCGTTTTCCTCAGTGAACGGGTGATTCGCCGCTTTGGTCGTATCAGACGAAGGGGCCGCGGATTGCGAAAGTGATTCCAGGGTTCTGGATGTTCACGTAGACGGTGGACCCGTCGGGACTGACGCAGACTCCGGCAAGCTCGCTGTCGTTGAGGCGATTGCGGGCCAGAGTAAACATCTCACCTTTTTCACTGACCCCGCGAATGTGGTTCGCCTTCTTCGTATCTTCGCAAATGAAGAGGTGACCGGATGGCGAGATGGTTATGTTGTCAGCATTCTTGAGCAGAGCGGTATCGTTAGGTTCGAGGTAAAGCTCGATGTGACCGGGAGCTTCTGACTCATTCCCGGCTCCCTCGTTCGGTCCCGGGAAGTAGCGAAAGATCTGACCGAGGTGCGCTTCGCCACCGTCTGTGCAGGCAAAATAGATCGAATCCTCTCCCACTACGTCAGCGCTGCCATACCACATACCCTCGGCTCGGGAGAAAATCAGGGCCCCTTTCTGCAGGGCCTGAATTCGAAGATCATCGGCAGGCGACTCGACATTATCGAGATCAATCCATTCGACCGGAAGCCGCTCCACGAGAGGGAATGTCGACTCGTTGCCGGGCCAGTTTCTGGAATCAAATTTGCCCTTCTTCGCGATTTTCAGCGCCTGCAATCGACCGCCCCCGGCCAACTCGCCCTTCACTTTGGGGATGAAGCGATAAATCACGCCGTCGTTGCGATCTTCCGTCAGGTAGACGATTCCGGTAACCAGATCAACCGCGATCGCTTCGTGACGAAAGCGTCCCATCTCTTTGATTGGCACGGGCTTCGTCAGGCCCGCTTCTCTCTTCGCGGGAACTTCGAAGCAGTAGCCATGCTTCTTTCCCCACTTGGTGGTGAGGTCGGCAGGTTCCTCGCAAGTGACCCACGAACCCCAGGGAGTCGGGCCGCCGGCGCAATTGCGATCGGTTCCGATCAGGCTGAGATACTCGTCGACGACTTCGCCGGTTTTTTGGTTCAAAATGATGGTGGTCGTCCCGCCGACAAAAGGTTGTGCTCCATTTCCACCTGCATCAAAAATGAGTTCCCGGTCAAAACCTTCCGGAAGTTTTGTGTTGTCTTCGAAAGGCCCCGTCTTAAATCCCGAGTGCCCGATTTCGTGATTTCGGATCAGAGCGATCAAATCGCCCTCGAGTTGGAAGGCAGCCATCCCGTCGGGTTTTCCAGGGACTTTGTAACCGTCAGGCATGCGATCACCGGTCCGGGAAATGATCTGGTAGGTAAAGCCCTTCGGAAGATCGAGCAGGCCCTTGGGATCTTCCACAAGCGTTCCATACGAGAAAGCCTTTTCCTCGGCAACACCCTGGGCGTGGCCATTGGAAAGAAACAGTTTCAAGGCGCCAAAACCGGTGGTGACGGCCACGGATTGAGTGAGGAAGGTACGACGTGTTTTCATTGTGCAGACGGTTACCTTAGCGTGATTTTCCGCTCTTGTCGGTCCCGTAAACAGGGCGGGCACGAATTCTATTTCTCGGTTTCGAAACGGAATTCCGTTGTGTGGTCGTAGGCCTGATCTGCTCGGAGAATGCTGCTGGGAAAGCGGCCCTGGTTCGGAGAGTCAGGGTAATATTGTGTCTCGAAACAGATTCCGCCCCACTTGGGGTGTGGTTTTCCCTTGAAATGGTTTGCGGTGTAGATCTGCACTCCAGGCTTTGTTGTCGCGACATGCATGACGCGACCCGAACCCGGATCGCGCAGCGTGGCAAAAGGAGTTGGACCCTGCTCGATACTGATTTTGGCAATGACAAAGCAGTGATCGAATCCACCTCGTTCAATTTTCGGAAGGCGATCGCCAAGTCGGGTAGGTTTGCGGAGATCGAATGGAGTATCAGATACCGGGAGGATCTCTCCGGTGGGAATATTGCGGTCGTCGATTTCGAGTCGTTCCCACAGCTGCAACGTGAGAATCTGTTCCGTGATGTCTCCAGTTCCGGCCAAGTTGAAGTAAGCGTGATTAGTAAGGTTGAGCGGTGTCTTTTTGTCCGAGGTGCCCTTGTAGGAAATGCGCAACACGTTGTCGGCGGTCAGTTCATAGGTTGTCCACACTTCGACATTGCCCGGATAGCCTTCTTCTCCATCGGGACTCTTGAGATGAAACGTGACTTTGGCCGTGCTTTCATCCGAAGTGCTCTCGGTTTTCCAGAGCTGACGGTGAAATCCGTTCTTTCCTCCGTGAATGTGAACGTTGGTTTTCGGATTCACCGTTTCCAGATCGTAGCGAACATCGTCGATTGTGAAACCTCCGCCGGAAATGCGATTTGCGAAACGTCCGATGACGGAGCCGAAGACGCCACCTTTCAAAGCGTCGTCCAGAGTGGGGTAGGAAAGGGTGATATTTCCCAGATTGCCGTTGCGGTCCGGTGTCTCAAGAGAAACAAGCAGGGCTCCGTATTCGGCAACCCGAACGCGGGTGCCATGCTCGTTTGTCAGGGTAAAAAGAGCCACCTCTCTGCCGTCGGGCATTTTTCCCCAGACTTCTGATTTCACTGTGGGATCGGCAGGAAAACACTCGCCTCCTGCAAAGATGCAGGTTGCCAAGAGGATGAAGTGAGTGAGTTTTTTCATATGACTAGATTGTCTTTTCCAATTCCTCTCGTCAATGCAATGAGCGCGGTGATTCTTTCCTCGTCTGCTCTTCTGAGTTCAGCCGATGACTGGCCCGTGTATCGTGGGCCGGCAGGGACTGGGATTTCCAATGAAGCAGGGCTTCGCGATTCCGGTGAAGCGACTGTTGCCTTGAAGGCCGAGGTTGGGCTCGGCTACAGCGCACCGATCATCAGCGGAGGAAAAGTGGTTGTCTCGGGACACGATGGAGCGAAAAAGGACACGCTTTTCTGCTTCGATGAAAAGACGGGAGCAGAGCTCTGGCAATTCAGCTACGAACAGCCGCTCGGAGATTTGTATTTTCAGGGAGGAACGACCGGAACGGCCACCTTCGACGGGGACAAAATCTTTCACGTGGCACGACAGGGTGAGCTGTTTTGCCTGAATGCGTCGGATGGCTCGGTAGTTTGGCAGAAGCATCTGCAAAACGATTTTGAATACACGATGCCGACATGGGGGTTCACGGGTGCACCGCTAGTCCAAGGTGATCGGCTCTACATTACGGCTGGGGAAGCCGGCCTCGCACTGAACAAGGCTGACGGGAGAGTGATCTGGAAGTCCGATGATGAAGAGGCTGGCTATGCGACACCTTATCCTTTAGAAAAGAGTGGAAAGAATCTTCTCATTTTTACCAATAAGCGTGCTTACGTCTGTGTCGAAGCGGAATCCGGTGCGGAGGTCTGGAGTCAGAAATGGATGACACGCTATGGCGTGAATGCCGCGGATCCCATTGTTTCCGGCGATCACATTTTCATCTCCAGTGGGTATGGGAAAGGTGCGGTCGCATTGAAATGGACGGGAGAGGGCTACCCGGAGAAGGTCTGGCAAAGTCGCGACATGAAAACGCAGATGAATGCGGCCGTGCTGATTGATGGCTTTCTTTACGGGGTCGACGGAAACGAGAGTCAGGACGGCACGGGCTTGAAATGTATCGATCTACTGACCGGCGAAACAAAGTGGGCCGTTACCGATGTCGGGCATGGTACCCTGTCGGCGGTTGGAAAAAAATTGCTCGTTCTCACCGAGCAGGGAACTCTGCAGATAGCCGATGCCAGCCCCGAGAAATACGAGCCGACTTTTTCCCAGCAGGCGGTGAAGCCTCGCGTCTGGACTGTGCCGGTTTTTGCAAATGGGAAAGTCTACTGTCGCAATGCCGGTGGCGAGTTTGTGGCTCTCACGATGGGGAAAAACGGCTAAATTTCCCTGGGTTTGATCCGTTCCAGAGCTGATGAAACGCGTTCTTTTCCTCCTGCTTCACTTCTTCGCGTCGTCCGCATTTTGTCAGACTGCCGCCCCTGCAACACAACCGGAGCCGCCTCAAGAGGCTCCAGCAAAGTCTGCTTCGGACCACATTCGCTACCTCGAAGTAGCGGATGGTCCGGATGTGCTGCAGACCGCGATCACTCGCTTTCGCAAAGGCGATGATACCGTTGATCTCGTTGCCGTCGTGCACCTCGGAGATGCCGCCTATTACGCGGCATTGAATGATTTTCTCGCTCGATTCGATGTCGTCCTCTACGAGATGGTGGGGGGGAAATACGAAAAGGGGGAGGAACAACTGGCCAATGGCACGGGTGCGGAAGAACTGGGCGGCGTGCGTCAACTCCAGCAG
>JAKMGR010000107.1 GCA_022424805.1 Verrucomicrobiales bacterium | reverse complement strand
ATGGAAAGACAGAGAGCCGGATACCCTTCAGATCGAAGCCCTTCAGAGTGAAGATCAATGGAAGAGTCTGCTTTTTCGGGCCGGTAAAAATGACAATCAAACCACGGTGATGGAAATAGATCAGGCGGCCGAAGTAACAGGCCTCCGGTTTTCCGTTCCCGAGACGAGACCGGCAGAGACGATTGCGATTCGAGAAATCGCCGCCTACCAGGAGGCTCATCGGATGCCCGCCTCCTACCGCGCCACAGGGAATCGCGTGTCCGGGCTGCGCTCGCTCTCTTCGAGTGAGACAGGAAGAAAGATCCGAATTCGAGACGGATGGACATGGGACGAGCTGGGGCAAATTCCGGAAGAGCAGGAACCAGTTCAGCTCATTGAGACTGCAAGAGGCGACTGTTTCGTTCTCGCTCGGGATACGGAAAGCGAGGATGTGACCGTGTGGCTCGGCCGTCAGAGTGATGGCGATGATCCGTTTGAATTTCACTCCTTCCTTGCCGACCTTCACCCCGATGCAAGCGCAGCATGGGATGGGGAGTGGCTCTATGTCGTGCAAAACGGACGCATCATTGCATATCGCGATACCAACAAGGACGGTGCTGCGGATGAAAAATTTGGCGACGGCAGTCTTTGTTTTCCCGAGGAAAGGAGCAAGGATTCGAAAGTCCCTTTCTCGATTTCCCGCCTCTCGCTCGCCGCTGATGGATGGTGCTACGGACTTGCCCACGCTGAGAAACCCTATCATGCTTTCAATTCCGAGGAGGCTCCTGTCACGATTCCGAAACAGGGACTGGTGCGGTTTCGACGCGATGGAAGCGGTCTGGAAGTCGTATGGTCTTCCGGGCAGAATATTGCTGACTACTTTGTTTCCAATCTTCTCGATGTTTATGTCGCCTTGGAAAAAGCGAAATCGCTTGTGTGGTATAGGCTCAACGCGCTTCCCGGACGCTTCGGCGTTCACGAGAATCCGACCCGATTCACGCGTTTCGCTCCCCAGAAAGAGGGAGAAGTAGCGGATGTTTTTCTCGCGAGAGGCAATGAGCTGGCTTTGTTTTCCTCAGCGAACGACAGTTCACCGGCTCTCGTGATTGCCGAGATCGAAATCCCGTTTCATTCCGCTGCGCAGATCGGTGGAATCCATATTCTCGCGAAAGAAGAAGAACGGTGGAACTTGATTCGTATCGCCGGGGGCAAGGCAAAGCGTGCTCCGGTTGACCTGGACACGGTGGCAAATGGCACCTTGCCCGGATTGCTGGATGCGCCGGATTTGCTCCTTCGCCACGAGACTCTTTTTGAGCTTCAGCGACGAAGAAAAGACTTTACCCTGGAGCTAGCGGGAAAGCTCCAGAATACCGACAACCCATCGTATCGGGGAGTTCTTTCATGGTTCGCTCAGCGTCCCGGCAACGAAGCCTTTCGTGAATTAGTGCAGGCTGTGCAGCGGAACCGGAGCGCCTTTGCCTTTCGTCTTATCGGCGACCGGCCCGAAGTGAGAAATCACAAGATCTTCGGGAGTATCACCGACGTAACTTCGCCCAAGCTTTCGGCTGCAATTCTTTCGGCGATCCAGCGCAGCGGAACGAATGTGGAGGGCCTGGCCAACCTCAGTCTCTCGCTCGCGAATTCTGAAGAAGAAGAGGTCGCAGCAGCCGCGAAGAATTTCCTCATCGAACGCGAAGCCGCAGAGGTCTGCTTAGCGGTCCTCGACGACCCGAAAAAGGCAGCACTGTATAGCGTCGCCTTTGACGTTCTCGCAAAGATACAAAAACCAACTGTCGTCGAGGGAATCGTTCTTCGACTGGAGCAGACTGGGAATCCTTCGATTCGAAGCAAGGGGTTGAATGCCCTCTGCGATCTATACCATATTTCCGGAGCTGCCTGGCAGTGTACGCCTCTCATCAGCGCGATGCTGGACACTTCCCTTGGTGATCCGCGCGTCGATGCCGTTGCGCTGCTCGATGCGATGAAGAGCAGGGAAATCCCGATCGCAAACAAGGCCACTCTGGTCGCACGTGCGAAAGAAAATGTTTCTATTGAGCCAGCGGTGATTCAGATTTTCCTGCGAAATCCTCAGTCTTCTGCTGGCTTCAGTCGCTGGCTTTTTGCCATCGCTCAGAGCAAAAGTCGCGATACGATCCTGCGGGCGAAGGCGTCTTCGTTGCTCCTGCCTCTCAATGACATTCCCTTCCGCGACGGATTCTCTCTAGCGGATCAATTGTTGAGCCGCGACCTGCCGCAAAAGGATTCTCAGCGCCTGCTGCGTGGATTTGGTAAAGTGGAGGTGCCGGTAAGAGAAATCTCTTCGCTACTGCAGTGTGCGAAAGGCAGCGACGAGAACAGAGCTGTCCTCGGTTGGATTGTTCTCATTGGATTGCTGGAGAGAGACGATACCAGCGCATCCGACATCGATCGTATTCATGAGGCACTCGAAGCCGTTCCCGATGGAGTTGCGCTGAGAGCCCTCTTGAAAGTGGCAACCGTGAAGAATGTTCCAGGAGTTGAGAGTCTTTTCGCGAAAGCTGCCGTCAGCGATTTGGAAGAAACACAAAAACTCGCTTTATCCCTTGCGGGGCAGATCCGTCAAAACACTCTTTCCAGACAGGCAGGAAAAAAAGAGACGCGAGAGAAACCCGACCTCACCGCAATCGCAAAAGAGATTGCGGAAGTGGAGGCCGATCCTGAGATTGGCTGGCTCATATTCAACCGCGAAGGGTGTGCCAGCTGCCACAATATTCAAGGAGAAGGCCCTGTCTCGGGTCTGGATATTGTATCAACAGCGACCGCGCGAACGGTGCAGCAGTTCGTCAGCGGGGTTCTTGATCCCGCTGTAAGCGTCACCTCGGGTTACGGCAGTCATGTTTTTGAATTGAACGATGGGGCTCGTATTTTCGGCATTGTCGAAGGCCGGACGGAGGAGGCGTTCTCTCTTCGTGATACGGGAGGGAATCAAGTTAGTCTTCCGCGGGACGAGGTCCATTTGGAATGGAAAAGCGACGAAGCCCTGATGCACTCCCACTATGCTCAGACCATTTCCGCTGCCGACCTCGCCGCCGTACGAGCCTACCTGCGGAAGTAGGCTGGGTGGGGGGAATAGGTGAAAAGATAAGTGGCCTCGTGCGCCGCAGAAAGGTGCGCATTCCAATTTGAACCAGTTGTTGTATCAATAGGGGCGCAAGCGTTGTGCTAACTTGGTGATGATGAAACGAACTCCGCTGTATTAGAAAGGCTTTGTCCTGACGATGGTTGGAATGGTGATCGTCTCGCGTTCGCAATCTGTGGAATGGTCGCTGCCTATCGGGCTGAGGTCGAACACGATAACTCCGCTCCAGTCGATGAGTTGCGTGCGACGATGCGCCCTCCTTACTATGGATTTCCCATTTTTCTAGTCTTGCTGTTTATGCAGTCTATTAATCGTCGGCGCTGGCGCCGAAGGGCGGACCGTAAGAAAGATAAAGATTCAGAGGAATTGAGCGAGTAACGCGCCTTCCGACGAACCAATCAGTTTTCAGGTTCTTTCGCAGCTGACCTTAACCCTGTTATACCTTGGACCTCATAGGGTTAAGTCATTCATCTAACAGGGCTAGCTCAATCACCTAACTGGATTGTAATACACTGGGTTGCGGTGAATATTTACGCCATGCTTCGTTCAGCGGCCTTTCGAGCTGCATCATGATCGAAAAAGGATTCCATTCGGTTGTTGAGGTCTTCGTAGAAGGTCTCAGAGAATTTCTCCAACCGTTTCGCGCGAGTTTTCGATTGCTGGGTCTTCTCTTCCGTGAGGCGGGCCTTCTCAGTCTCGATTCGCTCTTCGAATGCGGTCTCGAGATCGATGAGGTTTTCAACGAACTCCTTTGCAGCCCGTGAACTGTCGATGCCTTCAATGACGGCCTTCTCTAGTGGTTTGTTCTGCGTTAGGTGTAGCAATCTGCCAGATGAGAGGCTGTCCATGTATTCGTTGTAGCTTTTGAGCCAGACCTCACGCTCACGAGCGTAGCGAACTTCGTCGCGATCCACGAGGGCATCGTATGGACCAGGCTGGGAGAAGAATTTCACGACCAGAGGAATCGTATCGATCAGCATGAAAAGACCGGCAAGAATGAGATACGCCATGAGCGCGAACTCTCCGCCTTCTGAACCAGCTTTGAAGAGACTGTGGAGCGCGAGAGTCTGAGTGAGAATGTCGCGACGTGGCTCAGCAACGATTCCATCGATGCGGCTTTGTTCCTGCGTTCCGATGGCAGCGAGCTCGCCCTGGAGGCGCTCGAGTTCTGTGAGACGGGTATCGATCTGCGAGGCGATTCTTGAGCGAATCGCATTCTGCTGCTCGACGAACTCGTCGGCTTGCGACTGCTGAACCTGCTGTTTGAGAGCAGCAACGCGAGCGCGCTCGTCTTTGAGGCGGTCGGCTTTTGCTGCAGCAATGGCTACAAACTCATCCTGAATCACTTTTTCCGTTTCTTTGATTCGCACGGAGTATTCGTTGCGTTGCACGGTCAGGAACTCGAGAGATTCTGCCATTCGCTTGGCTTCCTCGCGGCGCCACGCAAGTTGGTCGTCACGAATGCTCTTGGCACGGGGCCCCAGTCCGACAATGCCGGAACGCTGGCCGTTTACTTCGCGCTCAAACTCTCTCTGCCAGTGGTCGAGATCCGTCTGAAGCTCACCGTAGCTGGTCTGCAGCTCAGCGAACTGCTTGTCGATATCTGTGACTTTCTTGTGAAAAGCGGCGGTATTGCCTTCGACGCGAGCATTCATCTCGCCGCGGAGTTCTTCGTCGAGCTCGGATGTCGGATCAGTCAGTCCGACCGTTTCGTCTTCAACAAGAAACTGGGCCTGAAAGGTTCCTTCGAAATCAGCGCGCTGTCCGGCGATCTGACCTTCGAGGTCGGTGATCTTTGTTTCGACAGTGGCTTTATTTTCGTTGGCAGCGATGCGGACTTCTTCGATCTCTCCCTGGCGTTCTTCTTCAATTACCGCGGAAATGGTGTCATTGAAGAGCAGAAGAGTGAGGGGGTGGGAAATCGTGATCCCCATCAATGCTGCGACGACGATTCGAAGAAAGAATTGGCTCACTTTGCGGTGAAACCGCTGGTAGGAGCGATAGATCGAGAGCAAAGCCCGGTCGATCGTCATGATGATGAGCCCCCAGGCGAGGGCAACGGGGATGATAATGTTCCAGTTATCCGTTAGGGTCGAAAGCGCGTAGGCGCAGGCAATGAAGGCAAAAACGGTTGGAACAAGAACGGTTGCACCGAAGGCGACGTATTTTCGCTGCTCCCAGCCGGGGCATTGCTCCAGCGTGTCAGCTCCAGCTCCGGAGAGCCAGAAGAAGAGTTGCTTTATAGGGCCTGGGCGGCCGGGATTCGATTCGTATGAGTAGGTATGGTTCATGGCGCATGAGTGGTTGGCAGGTCTTTTGACGGGTCACAGAAAGAAAATTCGCGAATGTCAATTTAAATAGTTAGGAAATATTAACTATATGTAAACATCAATT
>JAKMGR010000090.1 GCA_022424805.1 Verrucomicrobiales bacterium | reverse complement strand
TTCTCGGTCTCACTCTTGGGTGCGCGCGCTGTCACGATCACAAGTTCGATCCTATCCTCCAGTCAGACTACTACTCGCTTGCGGCCATTCTGAAGAATTCGAAAAACTTCTCTGGAACCAACACGGGGGCGATCAAGCACTGGTATGAGCACGACTTTGCCACTGAGGGAGAAAAACCGAAACTCAAGGAGTGGGATGACAAGATTGCGGTAGCAAAGAAAAAAGCATCTTCCATGAAGTCCACCACTACCGTGAAACTCAGAGGGATCGCCCGGTCGAAGTCTGTTCAGTATCTCGAAGCGAGTCTCGAATTTGAGCCGGACGACACCCTCGCGACCGTTACGAAAATTGCCGGAAAGTTCGATCTGCATCCCCGCATCCTCTACCATTGCCGCCGCCACCTGGAGAATCACCAGGACGACGTTGTCTTCGGCCCGTGGTGGAAGTTTCGTAAAGAAGGCGATGTGACAGCGCTCCGCGATTTCTATGACGACCACTTTGGGCGTGCCATCCTCACCTTTGACGCGCTGAGAAAGAAAGATGCCAAAGCCAAGGAGCTGCCCGACAAATCGCTCGAACCATTTCGCGCCGCCCTTTTTCAAAAAGATGGCTTTCTTGCCGTTCCCGCAAAAGCAGAACACGCATTCAATGAGAAAGACCTCGCCGAATACCACAAGCTCGCGGAAGAGGCACGCATCATCGAGAGTCACGCGCCTGATCACCCAAGTGCCATGGGTATTGCAGAAGCGGACGAATTTGTGGAAACGCTGCCTATCCACATTCGTGGAAGTTATCTCAACCTGGGCGATCCAGTCCCGCGAGCTGTTCCTGCCGTATTCACGGGAGAGCTTCCCCAGTTTCCCGAAGAAGGCAGCGGTCGACTCGAGCTCGCGAAATGGATGGCGCACCCAGACCATCCCCTCACCTCACGGGTCATCGTGAACCGGGTCTGGCGCTGGCATTTTGGCACCGGCCTCGTCTCGACCACGGAAAACTTTGGCGTTCTTGGTGATCGCCCCAGTCATCCGGAACTGCTCGATTTCCTCGCGACATGGTTTGTCGAAAACGGATGGAGCATCAAGAAGCTGAATCGCCTCCTCGTACTTTCCGACGCCTATCAGCGGCGCTCAAGTCCTGCGGCAGGTTACGATTCTGATCTCGATCCTGATAATCGTCTCCTCGCCTGGTTCCCCGTGAAGCGGCTGGAAGCGGAGTCCGTTCGCGATGCCATTCTCGCTGTGTCAGGACGTCTCGATCGTGAGTTTGGAGGAAAGACGATCCCTCTTCGCAATCGTATGCTGGTCTTCAATCATACGTCAAAAGATCATACAACCTACGAGAGCCTTCGACGAACAGCCTATCTGCCAGTCATTAGAAATCATGTCTTCGACTGGATGTATCTTTTTGACTACCCGGATCCGACAATGCCTACGGGAGATCGAAACAGCACCGTTATCGCACCGCAGGCGCTCCTGATGATGAATTCGAATTTATCCATCGACAGTGCCGAGGCCTTCGCATCGCGAGTGAAAAAGGAGGCCAAAACCACACCCGAGCGAATCGAAAAGGCGTGGCAGCTTGCTCTCGGTCGCACGCCATCCAAAACGGAGCGGAGCGCAGCCGAAACCTTTCTCCAGCAAGTGGAATCAGAGGACCTTGCCTGGACACTCTTTTGCCAGAGTCTTTTTGCATCGAACCAATTTTTATATTTGAACTAAGAGGGCCAAGTTACTGACTTAACCCTCTTGCCTCCCCCAATGAACCCTGTTCTCAATCGCCGCGAACTCCTTGGAACTGCAGCACTTGGCTTTGGTCAGGTGGCTTTCCAATCGCTTCTCGGTGCGGAAACTGGAACCGGGCTTGTGGGATCCGCCCATCACCCGGCGCGGGCCAAACGAGTCATCTTTCTTTTCATGAAAGGCGGCCCCTCGCATGTCGATACCTTTGATCCCAAACCCCTTCTCGATCGAGATCACGGCAAGCCGGCACCTTTCGAACTGCCTCGTGTCACTTTTGCCGGATCGTCTGGCAACCTGCTGAAGTCCCCCTGGAAATTCAAACGCTACGGCGAAAGCGGGCTCCCGGTTTCTGATCTTTTCCCCAACGTTGCTCAGTGCATCGACGACCTCTGCATTATCCGCAGCGCTCATGGAACCAATCCCGCACATGGTGGCGCAGCACTCAAGCTTCACACCGGTAGTGACACTTTTGTCCGCCCCAGCCTTGGATCGTGGGTCGTCTACGGTCTTGGTTCCGAAAACCGGAATCTCCCTTCTTTTCTTACCATTTGCCCGACTCTCGCGCACGGCGGCGTGAACAACTGGGGCTCAGCCTTTCTTCCTCAACGATGCCAGGGAACCCCCATGGGAACAGCCAGTTCGTCTGCGGAAGCCGCGAAGGTAAGGCATATCGCGAATCCATCACATAGCCTGAAAACCCAAAAGCAGCAGCTCGATTTTCTCAATCAGCTCAACCATGAGGCGGCACAGAACAATCCGCAAGTGGAGGCACTCAATGCTCGCCTCGAGTCTTTCGAGCTTGCCTATCGCATGCAGACATCAATGCCAGAAGCGCAGGATCTCTCCGGTGAATCGTATATCACCAAGAAACTCTACGGTATCGACGATCCCGTTACGGAAGATTTCGGGCGCCAGTGCCTTCTCGCTCGACGCTTTTGCGAACGCGGAGTCCGCTTTGTGCAAGTGACCCATTCCGATTCCGAGGTCCAATGGGATCAGCACGGAAATCTCTACCAGGGGCACACCAAAAATGCTGCTGAAGTCGACAAGCCCATCGCGGGGCTGCTCAAAGATCTTAAATCTCGCGGCATGCTGGAAGACACCCTAGTTGTCTGGGGCGGTGAATTCGGCAGAACTCCCACCGCCCAGGGAACCGATGGACGTGACCACAATCCTCACGGATTCACCGTCTGGATGGCCGGAGGAGGAGTCAAAGGAGGCATGGCCTACGGAGCAACCGATGACTACGGTTATTACGCCGAAAGAGACAAAATGCACGTCCACGACCTTCACGCAACGATCCTGCATCTTCTTGGCTTGGATCATGAGCGCCTCACCTTCCGCTACGCAGGCCGTGATTTCCGCCTGACCGATGTGCATGGTCAAGTGGCGAGAGGGATTCTGGCGTAATCCATATTTCTCTGCAAAAAGGCGAATCGAGCCCGAAGCGCATCTGCATCAGTGCGTGACAGCGTAGTTTCTACACATGTCGGCCTGGATCCTGCTTTCTTGCCTGACGCTCACGATTGCAGAAACGCCTTCCTGTGCTAAACCTCCCTCCCCCCTATGGCTAATTCGATTCCAAGTATTCCTGATGACGCTCCCTTCAACTCTGAACAACGTGCTTGGTTGAAGTCCTATCTTTCGGAGTTGGTCAACGGGTTGGGCAGCAGCGAAACGCCACCTTCCAATGCGGCAAGCAAACCGCGGGCCCTGCTTTTGCACGGAAGCCAGAGCGGAAACGCACAGGCAATTGCAGAAGGATACGCTGAGATCATGAGTGGCCAAGGATGGGCAGCTGAGGCTGTCAGCACCGAGGATCACAAAACCATTGACCTGACGCAGGAACCTCTGGTCCTAGTTGTTATCAGCACCTGGGGCGAGGGCGATCCGCCCGACACAGCAGTGGAATTCTGGGAGAAACTCAAGGCACCATCTCACCCCAAGCTTCCCCATACGAGATTCTCGGTGCTCGCTCTTGGCGACACCAACTACGCCGATTTCTGCGAAATGGGAAGGCTGGTCGATGTTCGTCTCGAAGCACTCGGTGCGCAGAGAATCGCGCCGCGCGTCGACTGTGACGTAGAATATGAAGAGCCAGCCG
>JAKMGR010000050.1 GCA_022424805.1 Verrucomicrobiales bacterium | reverse complement strand
CTCTCGTCGGGCGCCTCGGGGAACTGGGGATCGATCCGCAAGCGGACAACTATGCTCCGATACCTCCAAGCATGGAGGAGGGCGCCGGAGGTATTGCTGGAAAGACCTTTGTGATCACCGGAACTCTCTCCTTTGGGAGAAATGAGTTCAAAGAGCGCATTCTCGCTGCCGGAGGCAAGGTTTCCGGCTCAATCAGCGGAAAGACCGATTACCTCCTCGCCGGAGAAGGCGGAGGCTCAAAGCGCGACAAGGCAAAGTTACTCGGCGTCGAGGTGATTTCCGAAGAAGACTTCGAAAACCTTGCGGCGGGGTGAATTGGGTGGCCTCGGGCGAGGCGCAACCTTAGCGGCGAAAAAGCCGGGCTAGCCAGGAATGCTTCTCTACTTTGGAGCGGCGTTGGCGTTGTTGATCCAGAAGGAACAGTGTGTGGTCGTCCGTCAGAGTCGCTTCAAAATAGAGGCCTTTACGACGTCCGAAAGCTTCTGTAGGACGAAATTTCTTTTCGCGAATCAGATGGGTGCGATCAGATGTCATGGGGAAATGTAATAGGAAGGCTACGCTAGGAAGGTCGTTCACTTTCAAATAATTGCAAGATTGCCAGTGACTGATGTGTCGTGGAAATACGGGCAAAACGTCCAAAAAAAACCTTCACAAAACTCCGTTGGCGCGTTAACTCGGCTCCCCAAAAAACCGGGTCGCATTGGAAGTCGTGGCTTCTGCAACTTCTTCCGAGTTTAATCCGCGTAACCTCGCGAGTTGCTCAGCAGTGTGTTTCACGTAAGCCGGTTCGCAGCGCTTTCCACGAAAGGGAACGGGTGCAAGGTAGGGGCAATCCGTTTCGACCATGATTCGTTCAAGCGGAGTCTGGGCGGCAACTTCCTGAACTTCCACGGCGTTCTTGAAAGTGATGATCCCAGGAAAGCTGAGCATATGTCCGAGTTCAAGACCCTGCTCGGCTTCGTACATTGTCCCGGTAAAGCAATGGAGAACGGCACGTGCCTTTGGAAAATTGCGAAGGACTGCGGTGACGTCTGCAGCACTGTTTCGCTGGTGAATGACGGCCGGAAGATCGAGGTCGATGGCGATCTGCAGCTGTTTCTCAAAAACGTCCCGTTGAAGATTTCGCCACTCCTCTTCGCTGGACCCGTCACCGGGCGGATGAAAGTAGTCGAGTCCGATCTCGGCGATCGCACAGACGCCGGGCCGTTGGCCGAGTTCCTGCAGTTCTTTCTCCCACTCGTCGGATTCGATTTCATGAACGTAGAGCGGATGGATGCCTACCGTCGGCGAGACGATATCAAATCGCTCAGCCAGTTCTAGGTTGGTAACAGAATCTTCGAGATCACAGGCGATCGTGATGATTCGGCAGAGATCAGCTTCGCGGGAGCGGGTGATCACTTCATCGAGGTCGTCGCGGAGTCTGGATGATGCGAGATGGGCATGAGTGTCGACAAGTGACATAGAGGATAGCTCGGCTATGGAGGTGGGGTGATTGGCTAAGATCAGCGTCTCTGTCGTTGATCCAGCATACCGGACAACTTCTCGACGAGTTCGGGCTTCTCTTCGGCGAGATTCCTGGTTTCTCCCTCTTCCGAAGTGTGGTCGTAGAGCTCGATGTGTTTCTCGGTGCAGATGAGACGATGCGTATCGGTGCGTATCGTCCTCCAATTGCTTCGAAAGTAGGAAATGGCAGGGCGACCATCCGCTGCGGGATCATCGAGTAAGGCGCGAAGAGAGCGGCCGTCGGTGAAATCAGGCTCGTCCAGCCCAGTCAGGTCGCAAAGGGTAGGAAAAATGTCGATGGTCTCGACGATTGCGTCTGTCGATGCCCCGGGATGTTTCATTTCAGGGTGGCGAATTATAAGTGGGGCATGAAGCGACTCTTCGAACAGTGTGTGCTTTCCCCAGACTCCGTGTTCGCCGAGGTGCCAGCCGTGGTCGCCCCAGAGCACGACGACGGTGTTTTCGGCGAGCCCAAGTTCCTCGAGGCTGCTTAGAACGCGACCCACTTGAGCATCGGCATAGGTGACGCAGGCGGCATAGTGTTTGCGAACGTTTGCTGCGAACTCGGCGTCCTCGTTGGGATCGCGGCCCCAGCGATTGTATTTCATAAATTCGCCCGACTTGTGAAAGGTGCTTTTTCCCTCCGGAATTTTCGGGTGCGGGATGGGAGGAAGCTCAGCGCCCTCGTAGTGTTTCATGTATTTGGCAGGGGCGCCAAAAGGGAGATGTGGACGGATGATGCCGACGGCAAGAAAAAAGGGTTTGCCTTCATTCGCAGCAGCGAGCTCGTTGAGTTCCTGCAGTGCGGTTTCGGTGGTGAGTCCATCTGGATAAATGTCGTCGTATCCCTCGGCAAGTTGGATGACATCCATTTCCTTCGCGTTTCCCCGGATTTCTCCATCGGCAAGTCCGTGCATAATCCCGCGAGGGTGCAGCCATTTTCCAACAGGCTGCACGTGGCGAATCCAGGCATTGGGCATTTCAACGATG
>JAKMGR010000048.1 GCA_022424805.1 Verrucomicrobiales bacterium | reverse complement strand
GAATCACGATGGTCGAGCAAGTCCGCTATCTGGAAAGCCCTGTCGCAACTGTCCCCATCATCACCGCATCGGGAAATGCGGACGAAGATATGCAACGCGATGCGCTTGCTGTCGGCAGTGATGTGTTTTTGACAAAGCCTTTTGATCTTCGTGAGCTGTCTCGTGAGATCGGTAAGCAACTCAAGAGAGCGCGTCGCAATCCCGCTCGAGACACTTCTGCAGGATCGCAAGCAGGAGGAAATCGATTCGACCAGGGACTGCAGGTTAATTCCTGAGCGTCGTAGGCGTGGAGAGAAGATCCGAGATCGTCTCGCGAACTTTACCTTTCGCTTTCTAAGATCGGGCGTAGTTTCAGGCCGTGCTGGCGGGTTCTCTCATCGGACATTTCTGTCCTCCGCCATCTGATCCTTACCTCCTGTCGACGTGACGGAACAAACTTTCTCAGAGCTCGGTTTGCCCGAGCCATTACTTCAAGCAGTCTCGGATCTTGGATACGAGGCTCCATCTGCTATTCAGGCCGCAGCCATTCCTCCTGCAATGGAGGGGCGCGATCTTGTTGGCCTCTCCGAGACAGGATCCGGAAAGACGGCTGCCTTCGGCATTGCTGGCTTGACGCGCGTTGATCCGGAAAATCGTGATGTGCAAATGCTCGTGGTTTGCCCGACGCGCGAATTGGCCGTGCAGGTCTGCGGAGAAATCCAGCGACTTGCTGCGAAATTGCATGGGTTGAAAACGGCGACGATTTATGGAGGTGCCCCGATTGATCGCCAGATCCGAGCGCTGAAGCATGGTGCGCAAGTTGTCGTCGGAACTCCAGGCCGCCTGATTGATCTGGTTAAGCGCAATGCACTTGATCTCTCCCGCGTTCAGACTGCTGTGCTCGACGAGGCTGACCGCATGCTTGACATGGGTTTCGCCGAAGACATGGAGTCTATCCTGAAGTTGCTTCCGGAAGAGCACCAGACGCTCTTTTTCTCGGCAACGATGAATCGCTCCGTCGAGCGACTCATTCAGAAATTTGGCAACGAACCGGAATCGATTCAGATCGAACGCAAGCAGATGACGGTCGAGTCGATCGAACAGATCTGCTTTGAGGTGCGCCAGCGTTCCCGCATTGAACTTACCTCGCGAATCATCGACCTGGAGCAGCCGAAACTCACGATCATTTTCTGCAATACGAAACGGTCCGTCGATGAATGCACCGAGGCTTTGCTTGCGAGAGGCTACTCCGTAGATCGTCTTCATGGCGATATTGCCCAGACGATGCGCGAGCGTGTTTTGCGGATGTTTCGCGAGGGCACAGTCGAAGTTCTTGTCGCAACAGATGTCGCTGCCCGCGGGATCGATGTCGACGATGTTGATCTCGTGATCAACTACGAGCTTCCCCAGGATCCGGAAGATTACGTTCACCGTGTCGGTCGAACGGGACGTGCCGGACGAGAGGGAAAAGCCGTTTCTTTCATCTATGGGCGTGACGCTTACCGCATCCGCACGATCGAAAAATACACGCGTCAGCAAATTCAGAAAGTGGAAGTGCCAACGCAGGACGAGGTCGACAGCCATTTGCAGGATCAGCTCCTTTCCAGCATCGCCGAGCGTTTGAGCGAGGATAAAACGAATGAGGAGCGAGTAGAATTTCTCCAGCCCCTGCGTGAGTTGGAACACGAGTGGGAAGATATCGCCAGTGCACTTCTCGAAATGGTCAAAGAGCTGACGGCACGCGAAGGGGAGCGCATCATCGAAGACGATCCCGAAGCTTCGCGACAGCGGGATCGACGTGACGATTCGCAGCGGGATCGAAAAGAAAGACGCGAGCGCAGACCTCGTGATCGGCGCGATGACTCACGCGGACCAGAGGAGGGAATGGTGCAACTTTTTCTCAGTCTCGGAAAACGTGATCGCATCAATCCCGGTGATATCGTCGGGATGCTTCACAACGAGTGCAATCTTGAGCGTGGCAGTGTTGGTCGCATTCGACTGATGCCGAATTTCACCCTCATCGAAGTTCGTGAAGACAGTGTCGATCAGGCGATCGACATGGCTAGCAATGCGACTCTCCGGGGAAACCGCTTTAAAATTGATCGTGATCGTGGCCCTGGCCAAGGTGATGGTGGCGGCGGCGGATTCGGAGGAGGAAAAGGCCGAAGAGATGACCGTCGTTCCGGAGGTGGCGGGCACTCCGGTGGCCGACGTTCTGATGACCGTAGATCTGGCGGTGGCTATTCTGGCGGCCGGCGTTCTGATGACCGACGATCTGGAGGAGGACGTTCCGACCGGGGAGGTAAAGGTGGTGGGCGACCTGACGGTCGCGGTGGAGACAACCGTCGTTCGGACCGCGGACGGCGTGATCGTTATTGATCTGGTTCCGTCCCCAAATATTCCAGCATCACTTTCACCTCGGTTGTAGGTGCGCGGCACGCGAAGTCTTCGCAGACGTATGCGGTCGCTTTTCCGTCCTGTGCAATTTGGGTTTCGGTGAAGGGGGCAACTTTGGCGAGGTCTTTTGCATTTTCCTCGGTGCGCAATAGCACGACGGCATTTGGCATAAACGATGTCCGAAGAGCGGATAGCATTTCTTCGACATTCTCACCTTCGCTGACGACGATTTCTTTTGATGGCCCGAAGTGAAAATCGAGACCCGTCAGGGCCAGCGGAAACACCATTGGGCTGTTCGAGATCGCACCTGAGAAAGCGCGGAGCAGTTGCTCGGCCTCCTGGCCGTACTCCGGATTCCCGGTCATGCAATGGAGGCGGGAGAGGTTGCCTATCGTTACCGAGTTCGCACTGGGAATCGCCCCGCCATAGAGTTTCTTTGCTCGCACGATGAGCTGTTCGGCATCGTCGGCGACGGTGTAGTAGCCGCCGCATTCTTCATCGTAGAAAAACTCATCCATCAAGTTCTGCAGCTCGACCGCTTTCTGCAGATAGCGAACTTCGAAGGTCGCTTCGTAAAGGTCGATAAGGCCCCAGATCATGAACGCGTAGTCTTCTGCATGCGCGGTCAGCCCGGCCTCTCCCTGGCGATAGCGTTTGAGTAGTCGCCCGTCTCCTGTTGTCAGTTTATCGAGGACGAAGTCGGCTGCTTTCGAAGCAATCTTTGCGTATTTTTCCTCTCCGAGAATCCTCGCGGCACGGGCATAGGCAGCAATCATGAGGCCATTCCAATCCGTCAGGATCTTGTCATCTTTTTGTGGATGAATCCGTTTCTCCCTCTCCGCGAAAAGCTTTTCGCGGAGAGGCCCCCAACGGTCATGATCGGCTTCAGAGAGTTCTTCCCGGAGGTGAGGAATATTCGTGCCGACTTTTACCTGCTTCGTTTCTTCAAGAAAGTTGCCTTCCTCTTCAAAGTGAAACGTTTCGAAAACGAACTTCGCGCTGTCCTCCCCGAGTAACTCTCTCACCTCGTCGTTTGACCAGACGTAGAATTTTCCTTCCTCGCCCTCGCTGTCGGCATCTTCGGCCGAATAGAACCCACCCTCCGGACTGGTCATATTACGCTCAACGTAGGTCAGGATTTCTCGGGCGGTCTGCGCGTAGCGCTCTTTTCCCGTCACGTGCCATGCTTCAACGCAAGCCATCGTCACCAGAGCCTGATCGTAGAGCATTTTCTCGAAATGAGGAACGAGCCATTCCGGGTCGGTCGAGTAGCGGTGAATGCCGAAGCCAACATGATCGTAGATTCCTCCGCGATGCATTTCTGTCAGGGTTTTCTCCACCATCTCTAGGGCCTTTGGATTTTCGGTGCGATGGTAGTAGCGCAGCAGGAGCATCAGATTGGGCGGAACGGGGAATTTGGGTCGCACCGCAAAGCCGCCCCTCTTTTCATCAAAGCGTTCCGAGAATTCTTGAAATGCGGCATGCATCACGGAGGGGTCGAGTTCTCCACCCGGGGATGAGTCCATCAGCCCTCCAAGTTGCTCCGTGATATTCAGAGCAGTCTCCTCCACTTCTTCCCGTCGCTCCGTCCAGGCTTTGTGGAGCTCGGTGACAACACGTTTGATACCCGGCCGACCGGCGACGGACTCCTTTGGGAAATAGGTGCCTGCGAAAAAGGCGTGTTTGTCAGGAGTCAGCGCGACCGTCATGGGCCAGCCTCCGCCTCCTGTAATTCCCTGTGTGATCTGCATGTAGACCTCGTCAATGTCTGGCCGCTCCTCGCGATCGACTTTGACGGGAATGAAGCGCTCGTTGATTAGAGCTGCGACTTCATCGTCTTCGAATGATTCGTGCTCCATTACGTGGCACCAGTGGCAGGTTGTGTAGCCAATCGAAAGAAAGACAGGTTTCCCCTCGGCCCTGGCTTTGGCAAAGGCCTCTTCGCCCCAGGGCCGCCAATCTATGGGATTGCGAGCGTGCTGGAGAAGGTAGGGGCTTTTTTCAAAGACGAGTCGGTTAAACCCCTCCCCGCCATCTTTCGGCAACTTCGCAATTTCCTCTGGCGAGGGCAGCGGTTTGCGAACGCGGCCCTCTTCGGCATCAATCATCTCGATACCGTGCATGAAGATGAACAGAAAAACGAGGGCAAAGCGGATACGTGACCAGAACATGAGGTCATTGTTGCTGGCATTGGCTGGACCCGCGATTTCCGATTCAGGCCAATCAGACTCTCTCGAGTACAATTTTGCGAAGATCGTCGGGCAGATCATACCCATCAATCTCGGCTTCGATGAGGCGTCTCGGTTTGCCGAATCCGGAAAACAGGGCCGCGTTTAGTCGCGCTGCGACTGTCGAATCGGCGAGCGACTTCGTGTCAGGATAGTTTGCTTCCAGAAAGGAACGCAACTCGCGAAACTGGGTGAGGTAGTATTTCTGGTGGTAGCCTTCGGCGTAGGTGAATTCTTTCACCGGGATAATTTCAGTTTCCACTTTGCCGATAGCCGATGCGATCTTCTCCCTGGACTCCTCAGCCGCGATGCGCTGATTTTCGTCGCGATAGAAGACCGCGTTCCAATACTGGCGCTTTGGCTGGTTGCGCGCGGGATTGTGGTTTCTCCAGAAGATGTCGAGCAGGTCCTCGTAGCGAATGATTTCGGGATCATAATCGAGCGAGATCGCCTCGGTGTGATCGACCAGATCGTAATAGGTTGGCGCTTCCTTGTCGCCACCACAGTAGCCCGCCCGGACGCGGAGGATTCCATCGAGACTCCCAAACTGGGAGTCAGGTCCCCAGAATCATCCAATTCCGTAGGTCGCAGTCTCAAATTTTCGTTCCGATGTCTCACGATCGAAAGTCAGCGCTGTTGCGGAAACCACGCCATTTTCGACAGGCAGAGGAATTACGTCCTTTTTTCTCGAACTCGTTAACATAGGAAAGGATACGTCCGTGAGCGGGAAAAAGCGAGTCTTGGAATTGGTCGCTTTTGTGCCAACACCCGATCATTGAAACGAAAGCGCTCGCTGATGGAAGGTCGGTTCGGGCAGGCGGATCGAATGAAATGTCTCCGTTCTGCTTTACTCCTGCTCTCGCTCAGTGGGTGCTTCGGGCGATGCGGAAGCTCAATGGAGTCGTTATCCAGAGAGATGTGACCTGCACTGGTCCAACACGCGGAGGGAAAGAGGGCGAAGTCGCCGAAGCGCCTTTCTCGATCTAGGGCAATCACGGGCCCGTATCGCTGCGGAATATCTGGGTGCGTGATGGAGACTGGTAGTCACCGCTGCTTTGGAATTCTACTTTCGTAGCGCCTTTGCTAGCTCCGGCACGCTTTCTTTCACGCCCGCAATCACCAATCCTGCAATCGCCTCGGCCCCCGCTTCATTGAAATGGGTGATGTCGCCTTCCTTCGGGCTGAACTCTTGGCTGGCTGCTTTGCCGATCCTGTTATGATACGTGACGCTGGCATGATAGAGATCGATGAAGGGGGCCTTTACTTCTTCCGCGACAGCTTTTGTCGCCTCGGCCCACGGTTTGAGAGGGCGGGTCGCCCTCGCCCCGGTTGCATCCGGTCCCGGTTGATCGATTCGGATCTTTCCTTCTCCAGTAAAATCCCGCCGAGTCACTGAACTGACGAGAATGGGCCGCGCGCCGATTGCTCGAAATTCTTTCGCGTATTGCTTGAGGAACTCCCGATAGGTCGTCGCCGGATCGGTTTCTCGCTTGG
>JAKMGR010000037.1 GCA_022424805.1 Verrucomicrobiales bacterium | reverse complement strand
TCGTAGGACTGATCCCAGGTCATGCCCCCTTCGTTTTCGAAGAGGTCATCTTCTGCTGCCATGGCTTCTTCCCAAGTGATCTGCTTCCCGGTCTGCGCCGACATGCGGCCCATGATTGCCATCATCGAGGAATGGATCATACGAGAGCCATCGTTGATATGGTTACCGGTGCGAATGGAATCAAAAAGCTCATCATGCTCGACTTGATACATGTTGTCCTCGCCGGTGCGCGGCTTGCGGAAGCGCCAGAGCTGGTTACCGTCATTGTCTTCGATGTAAGGATCGGATCCGCGACCGATGACGAGGGTGCCCTTGGTTCCGCGAACATAGTCCGCGTTTTCATTGAAGCAGCCAGGAGCCTTACGCGAGCCAAGGTGGCACCAGACGTTGTTCGGGTATTCGTAGGCGATGTGGTAGTGGTCGAAGATGTTACCGGTTCCTGTCTGTGGCGCCGCAAGACCGCCTGTGGCGCGGCACTGGATCGGGCTCTCGTCGCCCATGATCCAACCAATCTTGTCGACGGAGTGAACTGCCTGCTCGACGAGTCCTCCGCCACCAAGCCAGGTGTAGTTGTACCAGTTGCGAATCTGCCACTCTATGTCGGTCATTCCATCGGTGCGAAGGGAAGGATCGAGATGTGGCTTGGAGTGACCGGAGTAGTATGTCGCGTAGACGCTGGTGACATCTCCGATGAGGCCTTCTTCCATTACTTTCTTGTATGCCTCGCGCCGGCTCGGCGAGTAGCGCCAGCAGAATCCGGCGACGATGGATAGCGGTTTGCCCTCAGCCATCTTGAGCGTTTCGTAAACATGGCGAACACCCGCGGCATCGACTGCCATGGGCTTTTCGGCGAAAACGTGTTTTTCCGCTTCGATGGCAGCCCGCAAGTGAAGCGGGCGGAAGCCGGGCGAAGTGGTGAGAAGAACAACATCGACGTCTGAATCGAGCACTCGCTTGTAGGCATCGAGTCCTACGAACTGCCGCTCGGATGGTACGCTGACTTTGCCTTCCAGCTTTTTATCTTTCCCGAGGGACTCGAGCGACTTGTCGATGCGCTCCTGAAAAACGTCGCCCATTGCAACCAGTTCGATGTTGTCATCAGCCTGTAGTGCTTGGGAGGCGGCACCGGTTCCCCGACCGCCTGTTCCGATAAAGCCGACCTTGAGCTTTGTATCCGGATCGACGCCGGCACCACGCGCAGCGCCGGCAAAGGCTCCGGCAGCAGCGGTAGCGCCTGCCGCCGTGCGAATGAAATTCCTGCGATCGAAGTCCTGTTGTGATGTTGATTTCTCAGCCATGGTATAAAAATTCAGATGATTCACGGTCGCCTTTTTCGTGGTCTCATGGCAAGAGTAAATTCGCTACGCGATCAAGCGGACGCAATTTGCAGGTGGAATAGACGAAAGCCCTCATAATCAAGCATGACCACAAAAAAGACGAATCGAAAGCAAGCCTTGTTTCTAGCCGCAATTACTCTGCTTTGCGCCTTTTTTGTGGCTGAGAGAGGACAGGCTCATCAGGTCTCCTCTGTTTCCCTGATTTCTCACCTCGACACGGAGAAGGGGACCTATTTGCTCGATGCCGCAATGGAGGTTGTGCCGAGTGTCGATCAGGCAGTGAACGATCAGATTTCTCCTGAGGATGCGGCCCGTGAATTTGCGAACGAGTATCTTGAGATCCTTTGCGATGAGAAAAAGGTCGAACCGGAGCTTTCCATCTCCATTGAAACTGCCAGCGACGAAAACACGCCCGAAGAATTGCAACGCCAACAGGTGCTGGTGAAAATGACGGGAGAATTTCCAGAAGGGGCAAAAGGGTTTCTCCTCTATCTGGATCCGAGCTGCCCCATGGCTGTCGTGATGGTGACGATCAAGGACGATCGGCCATCCCGGCGCATGCAGGTCATACTTGCTGGTGAATATAGCCGCCCCGTGAACATCCAACCACTCGTCGAGGGGGATCCATTCACCGAGCCGGGGAAGGGGGAGTCGAAAGCTACGCCTGCGGTTGAGAAGCGTGAGGATGCCTCCCCAACTTCGACTGACCAAGATACGAGTGACGAAAAGTCCGCGAAAAAGCGCTCGTCCATCATCGAAGGATGGCTGGCCTACTTCGGGTTCTCGCTTGTCCCGACGCTGCTTCCTGCTGCAATTCTATTGCTCACTCTGAACGCTCGACTTGTTTTTGGGCAGATTGCAGCGCTGGTCATTGGGCAGAGCTCCGGCATTGCCGTGGCTGCTTTTGGAATCGTCGGAGCTTTTACGTGGACGATTCCGATTGCGGGTCTGTTGCTTGCAGTTGTCGCTGGCGAAGCGCTCTTTCATCGCGAATGCAAGTGGTGGCGATATGTTATTGCCCTTGTCGCAGGATTTTTCTCCGGCCTGGTCATACCGATGGCTCCCGGATTTTCTGAGGTTCTTGCTGAAGGCCAGTCGGTTTCGACGGTGCGCCTGCTTGGATTTATTTTTGGTACGGAGATGGGGCTGGTTGCAGCGGCCCTTGTTGCTTCCGGTGTTTTGCTTTTTCTCAGTCGATTCGATTGGTATCGAACATCCATTGTTCAGCCACTCACGGTTCTCTGCAGTGGATACGGCATCTTTCTCGTGATTGAGCGGTTTTTGTGAGAAATGGATTCGACAAGTCGTCGTTTTCGTTTCTGATAGTCGAGTTGTGCGAAACACACAAAAAGACCGGGAAGCGCTACCGCGCTTCTTTCGAATCATCTTCCTGCGATGTCTCTTGATTGGCCTTGGGCTGATCTCGCAAAGCTGTGTCCTGAACAACCTGGAAAAATCGGACCCTGCTTCGATGGTGGGAGACTTGCCTTCCCGGTGGACTGCTGGATCCGCGACGATCCCTTCCGATGCGGTATCGGGCTGGGTTGATGATTTTGGAAGCAAAAAGCTGACCGCGCTCGTTCGCGAAGCGGCGCTGAAAAATTTTGACCTTTCCGCGACGCTGTCCCGTGTCCTGCAAGCTGAGGAGCGTGCGCGCATTGCCGGGGCTGATCGTTTGCCATCATTCACCACGGGAGTTCGGACGACGCGATCACAGAATCTCCGAGGTGCCGCTTTCCAAACGGTTCGGGCCAACAACTTCAATTTCAATTTTGACCTCTCGTGGGAGGTCGACCTGTGGGGCACGGTGAAAAACCTTCGCGATGCCGAGCTCGATCAAGTCACAGCCGAAGCGAACCTCCACGAGGCGGCTCGTCTTTCTCTTGCAGGCAACGTTGCCAAGACCGCGTTCGAAATTGTGGAGTCGCGGCAGCAGATCGCACTGATTCGGAGCAACCTGTCCAGCCTGCGAACCAATCTCGACATTCTCAATTCCAAACTCGAAGCTGGAGATGCCGATGATCGGACGGCTCTCGAGATCAGCTTGAGTCGCGCCGACGTCGCCCGTGCAGAATCCAATTTGCTCGTTGAGCAGCGGCAATACGATGCAGCGAAGCGCGTCCTCGAAACTCTCGCGGGGCGCTATCCCTCCGGAAAGATTGAAGGACTCAGCAGTTTGCCCCGCGTGAAGCGAAAGATTCCCGGCGGCCTGCCAAGTGAGCTCCTCCAGCGGCGTCCTGACCTGCTTGCGGCAGAAGCTCGCGTCGATGCCGCTTTGAAGAGACTCGCAGCGAGTCGAAAGTCTCTCCTCCCTGCTATCGCCATCACCGGCAACGCTGGGACCGCGACAACCGATGATTTCGGTGATCTCTTCAATATTCAGAATCTCGTCTGGAGCATTGGCCAGAACCTGACTCGACCCGTGTATCAGGGAGGGCGCATCAAAGCGAACATTCGCCTCAATGACGAAGAGAAAGATGCGCTCGTGGCAAGCTATGCCGAGACGGCGCTGACTGCGTTTCGCGAGGTCGAAACCGCGCTGGCTGCAGAAAAATATCTGATCGGACAGGTTGCTGCACTCGAGCGTGCTTCTACCGAAGCAAAACGCTCCGAAGGGCTCAGCCGAAGCCAATATGAACAGGGGCTGGTCGACATTATCACTTTGTTAGAAAGTCAGCGTCGTTCTTTCGATTCTCAAAGTGCGCTCCTCGCGGCAAGACTCGAGTTTCTCCGAAACCGTGTCGATCTGTATCTCGCTCTCGGCGGAGATTTCGATCATGCGATTGTGGAGAAGTGAGGGTTTCCCGTTGCAGAATCAGATCGCCTCCACCGATATTCTATGCCACAAGGTCGGGCTCTGGCAAGCGAAGCGCGAGCAGACCTGATCGCGATCGGTCGGGTATCATTGACCGGGAACCTCAGCCGGGAGTCTTCTCCCATCGGCGCGTCGGGCAAACGTCAAAGTTCATGGGGTTTACGGAAGAGGCAGCGAAACGCGAGATGTCGCTACATTTCGACTGAAACACAAACCGTAGGGGAAATAAATACAGTTGTTGAAGGCGTAAACCCGTTCGATCTCTTGGATCGAGCGGGTTTTTTCGTGACTTCGCAAGATTGCAGATGACCACAGTTTCCGCTACTTTCGTATCCCTTTGAAACTCTGAGGCTGATACAGGGTTTCTTCAGGCAGCTATACATGAATCTTCTCTTTCGAATTTTGGCCCCACTTGTGATCGTCGCGGGCGCTCTGCTCCTGGCGCGGCACTTGATCGCATCCAAGCCGGAGCCAAAGACTTTTTCGATGCCTCCGCAGATCACGAAAGTGGAGGCGACGCGATTGAAGCCGACTACCTACCAAGTCTTCCTCGACAGTCAGGGCACAATCCGGCCCCGGACCACAACTACGCTCGTCCCCGAGGTGACCGGTCGAATCGTCGAAGTATCTCCCAATTTCCGCGACGGCGGCTTCTTTGAAAAAGATGAGGTTCTACTCCGCCTCGAAAAAGTGGATTACGAAACCGCTCTCGTTGTCGCCGAGACCGGCGTGGCTGAGTCCGAACGTGCCTTGCAGGAAGAAAAAATCCGAGCTGATCAGGCGCTGGAGAATTGGCGCCGATTGGGCAAAGGCGGCAATCCTTCCGACTTTGTTCTGCGCAAACCCCAACTCGCCGAGGCCGAGGCGAGGTTGCGAGCCGCTAACGCTCAGGTGAAGCAGGCGAAACGCGATCTTGAGCGCACGGATTTGAAAGCTCCCTTCGCTGGTCGAATCGTCGAGCAGATGGTCGATGTTGGTCAGTTCGTGTCTCAAAATACCGAACTCGGTCGTGCTTTTGCGACCGATATAATGGAAGTTCGGCTCCCCCTAACAAACCGACATTTGAGTTTTGTGGAGTTACCTTCTCCTGGTGCTACTGCTGGTCCTGACGTTCTCATCACGGGGAAAATTGGCCGTGCTTCCGAGCAATGGCAGGGGCGAGTGGTTCGCGTTGACAGCTCGATTGATGAAGCCTCACGGCAGCTTTTTGTTGTCGCCGAAATCACGGATCCCTATCATTTGCGCAGCGGCGAGGCCTCTCCCTTGCTGAAAATTGGAATGTTTGTCGATGCCCTCGTGAAAGGGCAGGAATTGCAGAACGTGTTTGTTCTTCCTCGGAAAGCAGTCCGCGTCGGAGGTGAGGTGATCGTGATAGACAGTGAGAGCAAGATCGAGCGTCGTCAGGT
>JAKMGR010000032.1 GCA_022424805.1 Verrucomicrobiales bacterium | reverse complement strand
ACTTCAGGCTCCAGCCATTTTTCATGAACTCTGTCGCCAGGTAGTCAAGAAGCTCACTGTGACTCGGTTTTTCTCCCAGATGACCAAAGTCAGCAACGGTCTTCACCAGCCCCTGCCCGAAATGGTGCATCCAGACACGGTTCACCATGACGCGAGCGAGCAGGGGATGCTTACCATCCGTCAGCATCTCGGCCAGTGCGAGGCGGCGTCCCGATGTCGGAAGAGATTCGATGTTTTCCGGCACCTCTGTCTTGCGCCAACTGCCGAGAACACTGAGATCACTTGGCTTCACTTCGTCTTTGGGAGACTCAGGATCGCCACGGAAGAAGAGATGGGTCGCTGGAATCGCCTCCGGCTTTTTGGATGCCTCGGCAAAGGCATGGACAAGATCGACGACCGGCTTTTTCTCACGAATCTTTTTCGCCTCCTCCACCATCTCCTTGAGAATCGCGGCATGCTTCGTCTTGTAAGTGGTGTCGTAGAGATACAGAGAACCAGCATTCAGCCGCTCGATGCTGGGGTGTGATTTGAGCAATTTCTTCTGCTCTTCAGTCCGCTCTTTTACTGCCGTGTTGAACGCAACTCGAAGTGGTCCCCGGAGCTTCTCCTCCCGCTTTTCCAGCTCGCGCTCGAGTATGTTATTGATGAACTCAGTTTGCTTCTTGAGCCGCTCGGCATCGATGACCTTGGCTTCGGCTTCAATTTCGTCTGCTTTTGCCTTGTCTTCTTTCGTCTGCAGTGAGACGAGACGCTGGCTCGGGCGTCGCCAGGCTTTCGGATCAAACCCCGGCTGGAAGACCGCTCTCAACTCGTAGAAATCTTTCTGCGTGATGGGGTCGTAGCGGTGATCATGACACTCGGCGCACTGTATTGTCATTCCATACATCGCCGTACTCACGATTTTAATCGTGTCGGTTATGGTCTGGTTTTGATTCAGCAGATTGTTCGCTGCACCAGTTCCATCGGGAGCCATGCGGAGAAACCCTGTCGCAGTCAGCAGTTCGGCATAACGGGCTTTCTCCTCATCCGTGGGCGAATCTGCGTGAAGACCGTCGCGATGAGCCATTTCATCACCCGCCAATTGCTCGCGGACAAATGAGTCGAATGGCTTATCTGCGTTAAGCGCATTGATGACGTAGTCGCGATATCGCCAAGCATGCTTTCGCTCGAGATCTTTTTCCGTGACACCGTCTGAATCAGCGTAACCCGCTACGTCGAGCCAGTGGCGCGCCCAGCGCTCTCCATGCGTCGGTGAAGCGAGAAGGCGCTCGACCATATCGGTATAAGCTTTTTCCGGATCGCCCGCATAGGCGGAAAGAAACGTGTCGACTTCCTCAGGTTTCGGCGGCATTCCCGTGAGAACAAACGATGCACGTCGAAGCAGCGTCAACGGCTCCGCCGTTTCGGAAAAAGTGAGATCCTTTCCTTGCTGCTTTCGCGCGACAAAGGCGTCGATGCCGTTTCGAATTTTCTTGTCGTCGACTTTGGGCGGGACGATTTCGGCTACCGGTTGCAGGGACCACCAGTCACGTTCCTCCTCAGTAAAGTGGTGCTCAGGACCCAGGGTTTCCGGCTCAGGGCGGGCGGTTTTAGCGCCTTCCGCAATCCACTTGCGGACCTTGGCAATTTCCGAATCGGGGAGCTTGGGTTTTTCCTTCGGCATTTCGCCGCTTTCCAGTACTTCGAGGAGAAGGCTTTCGGCCGCTTTTCCTGCGATCAGTGCCGGGCCAGACTCTCCGCCATTCTGAAGAAAGCGCGCGAGACGAACATCGAGGCCGCCCTTTTTCTCGCCGTCCTCCCCATGACAGTGGAAACAGTGAGTTTTCAGAATAGGGCGAACATCCTTCTCGAAAGTCAGTGCTTCCGTCGCTGTTGCGTAGACCGCGCTTGCGGAAAGAAAAGCCAATGCAAGTGCGCAAAGGCCGATGCGGTTGATATTGCTCATGGTCAACGAGTCGCAAAAAGAATACGATTTTTCTGGAATCATTCAATCTGCGCATCGGGCGTCTCCGCGCCATGTGCCACCGGGGTGTTTTCCTCAGAAGCCGAGGTCTGTGAACTCGGGAATGGGTGTCCATTTCCCGTGTGCGCACAGTCCGGCCTCACAGAGGCCACGAGCTGGCCTTCCAGCTACAGATTTACCCTCTCCACTTACGAAAGGCTTCGATCGCTTCGTATTCAGCCATGCCGAGATCATTGTATTTCGACGCGATCTCCTGATTTCTCGCAGGTGAACTGACGTCGTCGTC
>JAKMGR010000028.1 GCA_022424805.1 Verrucomicrobiales bacterium | reverse complement strand
ACCTGACGCATTGCTTCGTGACTTTTCCAACCTTGATGAGACACTTTCGACTCTCGAAGGCTTATTTCCGGCCTCCAGTAACCGGTAAATCTTTACATCAAATCAGAAATCTGTTGTTGTCTCTGCTCTACCAAAAGTGCAAAATCTCTACTTCTTTATGAAAAATACTGTAATCGCTCTTGTCGTAGCCATCCTCTTGGTCTCCGTCGTCAATTTACTCGCCTCCCTTGGACTTCTCGGGGGTGCAGGTGGTAATACCGGTGGCTCACACGAATACCAAGTTCTCAATGCGCAGCAAATGGACGCGATTGGCTTTCGCGCGATCGCTGAAGAGGAAGGCCTCGACGTCTCTGAAGAAGGAGAAATCAATTTCCCAAAAGAGATGGTCGACAAGATCGCAAAGGTCAACATGCTGCCCCGCACCATCCTCGAGGTAGAGAAAGACGGCGGCTGGAGCCTCTCCGGCATAACTGCTGATAACCATTACATCTTCCGTCGCGCGAAGTGATCACATCTTTCCCATCGTGAATTTCGAAGAAAGCCGCCGGGAAACTGGCGGCTTTTCTGTTTTTGAACGCACTCACTGCATGAACTACCCCCCATTTTTCCGAATGATTCTCTAGGCCGCTCTCACCGGCTCTGTTGTCATCTATTTCGTGGTCATGCAAGTGGCGGGTCCGGAAACCCAGGACGACGACGCAGGTTCACTGAAGACTATATTCTACACTTTGGGATTCGTGCTTTTCCTCGCAGGCCAGGGAATCAGCTACCTGGTGAATTATATGAAAGATACGTCGGGGAATCCAAAAGCCCCCGCGTAGATCGACACCACATTCATCGTCGCCCTTGCTCTGACGGAAGCGATTGCCGTTTTTGGCCTCGAGCTTGGATTCGGCGGCGCAACAGTGCAGAATTATCTGCCGCTTTTTGTGATCTCAGGTGTCGGGATGCTATTGCTTTTTCCCTCTTCCGAATCAAAAAGACTACAGATCAGTAATTCCCCTCGCGGTCTTTTTCATCCCTTTCTGCACGGTCACATCTTACTACAATATCTATTTGTAAAACTTAAAATTTCTAATATTCTGAATTTTATGATTATCAATCAAAATGCGGCTGATTATGGCTGGGCTGATATCTGCGTCACTCTGCGGTCCCGCTGGCGACTTGTCATTTTGATTGGTTCCTTTGTTTTTCTCGCTGGAGCCGTGATCTCATGGAAGGAGCCCGTTGTATACGAGTCATCCTCAGAGATTCTCGTTGATCATGACCAGAGCGAATCTCCTGTCATTCGAATGTCTACGGAAGTTCGCCCGACTTCACTGAATCCACTTCGCCGCGCGAAAGCGCGGCTCGACAGCGGTACACTGCTTCTTAAAGTCGCTGAATCGAGCAAGTTGGAAGATCGATGGAAGATCGAGAATCGAGCTGAAATGCTGCGGCAGCTTCGTCGCAAAATTGAAATCAAAACGGAGGAGACCCGTAGAATTATTCGCATCACTGTGCGTGACATTTCACCAGAGCACTCTTCCAATCTTGCAAATTCGGTTGCCCAGACACTGGTAGACCTGACTCACAAGGACTCCAGAAAATCCTATGAGGATGTGGTTCAAAACCTCAATGCCGAACTTCGATTTCGAAATGGAGAAAAACAACGGATCGAAAACCGGCTCCGCAAACTCAATCGCTCGGGTGAAACCTCCACGGTAGTCGAGGCAGGTGAAGTCAGTGACCTTCGAAATCAACTCATCGAACAAACACTCGTGATCCGTTCATTGGAAGCGAAACACCAGCTTTCAGTTGTCGCTCTGCAAAATATCTCTTCGGGAGTCTCAATCCTGCGTCACTCAGTAGTCGAAGAATCCTTGCCTATGCAGTCGCGCGCCTCGCGCAGCGTTTTCTATTCCGTGTTTGGCTTGCTGATTGGAGCTACATTGACCTGTCTTCTCTCCATCGGAAAGTTGCCGATTGAGATTGCTTCACGAATCGCCGGGGAACTGGATCTCCTGATGATGGGCTATGTTCCAGTCGGTATAGCGAGAGACAGGAATGCTGGGGGTCTAGAAAACAGCAATCAAATCGAGGCATATCGGGATCTACGAAATCGCATTCATCGACTCCCTGCCCGAGACTCCTCCGCAATTCTTTTCATACCGCAGGGAGAGAATCCTGGAACGGCAGAAGTAGTCGCCAATACCGCCAAGACAATTGCTGAAGCGGGGCAGACCGTTCTTGTGATTGATTCAGATTTTCGTTCCCCCAAACTGCACGATTGCTTCGAAGCCGCACGACACCCCGGGCTGGGCGACTATCTTTCGGGAGAAATGCGCGTCGAGGAGACGATCATCAGAACACGCACCAAAAATTTGTGGGTCATGCCCGCAGGCCCGCTTCCTGCTGACCCGAGCGGCCTCGTAAATGGAAAGCGGATGGATGACCTTTTCTGGGAAATGAGAAGTAGGTTTGACTATTTGCTGGTAACCGCTCCGTCAATCCACCAATACTCAGACATAGCCGCGACTCCCTCTCTTGCAGACCATGTCATTGCGGTAACATCCTATCACACCC
>JAKMGR010000022.1 GCA_022424805.1 Verrucomicrobiales bacterium | reverse complement strand
CGACTTTTTCGCTGCCGCTTTTTTCGCAGTTGTCTTTTTCTTCGCGGCTTTCTTCTTCGGCTCACGAGGCGGAAACTCCCATCCGAGCATACGACGTCCTTTCGTGTTGCAGGTCAAAGCTGCTTTGAAAGGTCGGCCTTTTTTGCTGATCCACTCTTCGATGACGTCCGTTTTGCCTTCGGTGAAATACTTCAGGGCCTGGTCACGTGGAATCTCGTATTTGCACATCTCGCGGGAGAGGCGCGCCTTGCAACCATCGTCGGAGACACGCTTGTCGCAGATGTAGCTCGTCGGAGTGACGTAGATATCGCCTTTCTCGCAGACGGGGCAGGAGCAGAGTTTGTTCTCTTCTGTAATTGCTTCCGCTTCTGCTTCCTGTTCCGGAGTTTTTTCGAAAACGAAACCGGCCTTGAGTCCGGCTTTCTTGTCTTCCTGCAATTCGATCGCGGCATCGAAGGGCTGTTTGAATCGGTTTACGAATCCGGTCAGAGGGCCAACCATCTTCGTCTTGAGCAAGGTCTTTGCTTCCGCTTCAGTTAGCGGTCGGCTAGCGACAACCTTCGGAAGAGTGAATTTGCAATCGGGTTGCTTGCACTTGTAGCGTCCGTCATCCTGTCCGAGCGTTTCGGCACCGCAGACAGGGCAGGGGGCTTCGAACTCGGGCCATTCGCGCTCGAGTGCGTTTCGGGCGTATTCCCGGGCCGTTTCGACAACGTTTCCTGTCAGCTCTTTGATTTCAGTCATGAAACGAGGGCGCTCAAATTCGCCTTGTTCCATTTGCTTGAGCTTGTATTCCCATTCGCCTGTCATCTCGGGGGAGGTGAGCAGGCCAATCTCCATATTGTGGAGTTGGTCGATCAGGCGCGTGCCTCGAGTCGTCACATAGATGTCGCGACCGTCACGGGTAATATACTTGTCATTGATGAGTCCTTCGATCGTCGATGCTCGGGTTGCTGGAGTTCCGAGACCTCGCTCGGACATGGCGTCGCGCAGGTCTTCGTCGTCGACGCGCTTTCCGGCTGTCTCCATTGCTGAGAGTAGTGTGCTCTCGTTGTATCGGGCCGGTGGGCGAGTCGCTTTTTCCAGCAGTTCGATAGTTTTCGCCAGCGCATCTTCGCCGATCTCAACGGGAACGATCTCCTTATCGGCGCTGGTCTTGTTGCCGTCTTCTTCCTGTTCCTCCTGGGCTTTGCCGCCTCCGCCGACCTTCTTGCCGTAGACGCCGAGCCAGCCCTCTTTCACAAGGATCTTGCCATCAGTTTTGAAGGCATCTTCCCCGATTCGGGAAATTCGAGTCGTGTTTTCAAATTCCGCCTGTGGATAAAAGGAAGCGATGAAGCGACGAGTCACCATGTCGTAGAGCTTCTGCTCCGCTTCATCGAGGCTCTTGGGAATCTGTCCGGTGGGAATGATAGCGAAGTGGTCACTCACTTTCGCGCCGTTGAAGATTCGCTTGTTCGCTCCGTTGACCATTTTTTCCTCGACTGCCTTGGCTGCATGGCCCGGCAGGTCCGATAGCGTATAGCCGGATGCATTCGCCAGTTTTCCAAGACGCTCGGTAGCTGTGCTGACATAATCGTCGGGAAGGTAGCGGGAGTCTGTTCGCGGATAGGTCAGAGCTTTATGGTGCTCGTAGAGACGCTGAGCCAGTTGCAGGGTCCGACGGGCGGAGAATCCAAAACGTCCGTTCGCTTCGCGCTGTAGACTGGTGAGGTCGTAGAGTTGTGGGGCGATCTGTTTCGAGGGTTTCTTCTTCTCTTCGACAATCGCAGTCTGGCCCTCGCAGCGCTCGACGATTGTCTTGGCTTCCGATTTGTCCCAGATGCGCTCCGCACGAGCGTGGGGTTTATCCTCGGATTTCTTGAACGACTCATTGAACCAGCGGCCCAGATAGTCTCCGGCTTTAACCCCGAAGGTCCCGTGGACTTCGAAATATTCTTCGCTGACAAATTCCTCGATCTCTTTCTCACGCTCGGCGAGCAGAGCGAGGGTCGGGGTTTGCACGCGCCCGACCGGTGTTTTGTTGAAGCCACCGAACTTGCTGTTGAAAGCGGTCATCGCCCGGGTCGAATTAATCCCGACGAGCCAGTCGGACTCCGAGCGGCAATAGGCAGCATCAGAGAGCGGCTTCATCTCGTCATCGCTTCGGAGATCGGAGAAAGCCTGCTTGATTGCATTGTCGGTCATCGACTGCATCCAGAGGCGTCGGACTGGTTTATTCACTCCCGCAAACTGAATGATATAGCGAAAAATCAGTTCACCCTCGCGACCGGCATCACAAGCATTGATGAGTTCAGTCACATCCTTGCGCTTCATGAGTCGCTTGAGGACAGTGAGGCGAGACTTGGACCCTTTCTGCGGGCTGGGTTCGAGAGCAAATTCTTCGGGGAGAACAGGAAGTACTTCGAACTTCCAGGGGAGCGATTTCCCTTCAGCCGTCATCGGCAACGCCTGCTGTATAAGGTGTCCCACCGCCGAGGAAATGATGTAGCGGTCATTTTCGAAATAGTCATCCTTTTCGGCGATGGAGCCGATCGCAGGATCTTTTCCGAGAACTCTTGCGAGGTCGTTAGCGACGCTCGGTTTCTCGGCGATGATAAGTGATTTCGACATGTTGGAAAGGGTAGTGAAAAGGAAAAGGCGGAAATGACGGAAGTACACGGAATGCCTCTGAATGAGCGATCCGTCAAATCAGTTTAGTGAAGTATTTGCCCGGAAGCTGTTTTATTGCGCATTTCATTTCGAGCTGCAAGAGGCACGCGCTGACTACTCCCGCAGAGAGTTCTGTTACCTCGGAAAGGTCATCTATTGTCATGTCCCGATCTTCCAGCGCTACGAGAATGGCGGTCTCGTTTTCGGAGCGATCAAGATTTCGTGAAACCGGGGGAAGTGGTTTTGTATCAGGGCCGAAGTCGAGTGCGAGTGAATTCAGATCGCTGTGGAGTTCATCCACGACGTCCTGTGCATTGCAGACGAGAACCGCTCCCTGTCGAATCAATCGGTGGCACCCCTCAGAGGTGGGACGGTCTATCTGGCCAGGCACCGCAAAAACGGTCCGTCCCTGTTCGAGCGCCTGATTCGCGGTGATTAATGATCCGCTTCTCACCGGTGCCTCGACTACGAGCAAGCCTTGCGACATTCCCGCAACTATTCGATTTCGCAGGGGAAAGGATTTCTTGTCCGGATTGCACAATACGGGGAACTCAGAAAGCACGGCGCCATTTTCCGCAATCCGATCTGCCAGAACCTGATTCTCGGCCGGATAGACATTGCCGATTCCCGATCCGAGCACGGCAACTGTTCTACCTTCCGCGGCGAGGGCCGCTTCGTGCGCTGCGGTATCGATTCCGCGAGCTAGACCACTGACAATACAGAATCCGGCGCGGGCGAGCTGGAAGCTCAGCTTGTGCGCCTGGTCGCGCCCGTAATGTGTAGTCCGGCGTGAACCAACCACTCCAATCGCGGCCGAGTCGGAAGGTCGAATTTTTCCGCGGCAATAGAGTAGGAAAGGTGGATCGTGGATTTCTCGCAAGGCAGGCGGGTATGCCTCATCATCAATTGTGAGGGCCACTATTTCATAATCCGCCATACGGCGCTTTTCCTCTTCCAGATCGATATGGTCCTCCCAGTTTTGAATCTGCCCTGCCATCTCTGGCCCGACGCCGGAAACTTGTTGGAGTTGGGAACTTGATGCCCCCAGAATAACCTCTGGCCGCTGAAAACGCTTGAGGAGATGACGCACCCGCACTGGCCCGATCTTGGGCAGGAGGTTGAGAGCCAGAAACGCTTCCTTGGACGTCATATGGAAAATCGGGTACGCGATTTCCCGGGAAAGGGCAAGTGTTCATTTGAAAACTAGTTTTAATTTTGCCATTTTCATCGTTCTGCCCACCTTGCCAAAACAGATTCCCGCTCTAGCTTGGCTCGAATGGCAGAAAAGTGGACATTGGAATCAGCCTGGGAAGCCAAAGCGCCGGGCCTGCACCCATTCGCCGGGGCTCGCCTGCGGGTATTTTTGCGACATGTGCTTCTAACCGCCGGGCTATCGACAAGAACGAGCTACCAGAGGTTTATCGCCTGGGTGGGGCAGTTTGTCCGCTTTCCGCTCCAGCTGATCGAAAAGGTTAAATATGGAGCCTGCATTCGCAGCGCTGAATTTGCCGGGCCTCCGGTTTTTTTGATTGGGCATTGGCGAAGTGGGACGACGCATCTCCACAATTTGATGAGCCGGGATCCGCAGTTCGGATTCCTGAAATTCACCGAGACGGCGATGCCGCTGGATATGCTGGGACCAAAGGTCCGCATCGCCCGGAAACTCATTGATCGAGCTCTTCCGGAAGATCGGGGCTTTGACAAAGTTCGTCTCGCCCTCGACGAGCCGCAGGAGGAAGAGATGGGCCTCGGAAATATGAATCCGATTGGGTACTACAACATCTACTGTTTTCCTCAGCAGATGGAATACCATCGCGACCGGTCGCTCTTTTTCGAGAAGTGCACCGATGCGGAAAAATCGCGCTTTCAGAAAAACTACGAGTTACTCGTGCGAAAGCTCAACTACGCGAAGGGCGGGAAGCGGTTGCTCCTGAAAAATCCTCCTTCGACGACGAGGATGGAGATGATCCTCGAGATGTTTCCCGGCGCTAAGTTTGTTCACATCGTGCGCAACCCTTGGGAAGTTTATTGCTCTACCCGGA
>JAKMGR010000021.1 GCA_022424805.1 Verrucomicrobiales bacterium | reverse complement strand
AGTTGAGCCCCCCTGCGATTTTGCTCAATTCCTCGTCGCATTGGAGAACGCCATTTGGCCCCGGCTTCAAGGTTAGTTGGCTGATAATGCGAGAATTCCTGATCCGCTGGTAGTGACGATTTTCCTCGAGGACAGCGCGCAAGAGCGCTTCCTGATCCGGCGCCCAACCCTTCGGGAAATGAGCCCCGAGTCGGCCCTGCCGCGGGGAGCAGCGCATGTAGTGAATTTGCACGTCCTCAACTGGTGTTGTGGCCAGACCATCCAGGATCACACTCCAGTTGAGGCCCAGTTCCCTTTTCCCAATCTCGTTAAAGGTTACGAGATCCTGCACCGGCCGGTTTTTTGCCGTGTAAGTGCCATCGAGAAGATTGAGATTGATACCATCCAGCACTGACTTGATGAGCCCGTCTCCGTTTACGTGAGTCATCCATCCCAGGGTGTAGGCAAGAGCCCGATGCCCCGGACCGAAAAGTTCGACGGCATCTCCTGCGACATCAGCGGCGAAGTCGAGATATTCCCCCCAACTGATCGTTTCATCCCGCGCTTCCTTTGCCCAACCCAGTATGAGATGAGAGCGACCGTAGAATGTTTCGTGAATTTCCCTCGGAAACACCTTGCGGTCGCCGATGGGAAGAAACCACGAGGTCACGACTCCTCCCGTCACGGGGCTACGCTCCATTTTTTGCGATCCGTAGCCAAGGGATTCTCCCGTATCGACACAAACGGCAGCGGGCACTGTCTGGACATCACACCCAAGATAAGCACCTGCGAGATAGCTGGAGAAATGATTTCGGATCAACGGAGCAACAGGTAGCTGTCTCGATTCCGCAGCCTTGGCTGCGAGAATCGCATATGCGGTGTGTCCGATAATTCCACTCATGGGGGGTTGGGGGCGGCTGGGAAAAGAAAGAGATTCGCTTTCGGTTCAAGCGGAGCGAGGCTTCCGAAGAAACGATCATAGAACTACTGCAGGCAAAACGGCAAGCCGGGACAATGGGAAACTGAAACGGTCACCTCTCCTGCGGATCGATCAGGTTGATGTCGCGCTGGTCGCTCCCTTTCACATTCACTTCGCCCAACTCCGCGCGGATCGCGTCTGCCTGCGCGAGGAGACGCTCGACAACTTCGGGATTCTGATCAGCGACGTTCTCCTTTTCGCCAAGATCCTCTTTCAGGTTGAACAGCGCGTTTTGTTCCAGGCTTACGAAGAGTCTCCCTCCGTTGGCCCTTTTGTTCCAGAAGGGCTGATCTTGCGGCGTCCTCGGCAGGTGAAGTTTCCACTCCCCTTCTCGGACCGCCTGCAGGTTGGTGCCGTTGTAGTCTTCGATCGTCGTGGTCTCAATGTGCTTGCAACCCCTCAGACCCCGCAGGACCGTCGCCGCGATAAAAACACTTGAAAAAGCAAATTCCTCGAAATAAACGAAATTTTTCCTCGTAAAACGAAATTTTTCTTCGTAAAACCAACTCGCTGTCAACTAAACAAGGGCTCAGCAGCCCGACGGGGGGATCCCGCTGCGCGATAAAACCGCAGCGCTCGTACTCTCTCTTACATCACCTAAATAACCAAAACACCCTAAATTATGTCTGAAATCACTGTCGGCCAGTTTGACCTGGTCGGAAACTTCTTCTCATTCGCAATTGCGGCCATGGGCGCTGCGACCGCGTTTCTCTGGTTGAACCGATCTCAAGTGTCGAAGAAATACCGCCCTGCCATCACTATCAGTGGCTTGGTAACTTTCATCGCGCTTTATCACTACCTTCGGATCTACGAAAGTTGGAACGGTGCATACTCCGTCGTCGATGGAGAGCTTGTCGAAAGTGCGACGGGCCTCTTTAACAATGCCTATCGTTATGTCGATTGGTTGCTCACCGTCCCACTTCTGCTCATCGAGCTCATTCTTGTCATGGGCCTTTCCAAGGCAGCGACAACCTCCAAGGCTGTTCGGCTTGGTAGCTTGGCCGCTATCATGGTCATCCTCGGTTACCCAGGTGAAATCTCAGACGCTTCCGGAACTCGCTGGCTCTGGTGGTCACTTTCGATGATCCCATTCCTTTGGATTGTTTTCGAACTGTTTTCCGGTCTTAAGGCCTCAGTTGAAAGTCAGCCTGAGTCAGCTCGCGGACTCGTGAACAGCGCACGCTGGCTCGTGATCCTCTCGTGGGCGTTCTACCCAATCGTATTCGTCTTCCCGATGCTCGGACTTTCCGGCGGCGCTGCCACTACAGCGGTCGAGGTTGGCTATTCGATTGCCGACGTCGTTGCAAAAGCAGTCTTCGGAATCCTCATCTATATGATCGCGGTTAGAAAGTCGGAAGCCGACGGCACCACTGCCTGATCCATCAAAGACATCCGATAAGAAATCACTAATCTTTAACGAGTGCCCGAGCCGGTCTTTCCGGTTCGGGCCTTTCTTCATGAAATTATACGCAGATCCGAAGCCCTCTCCAGGCCTCACGGTGGACCTGCATATGTCATTAGTGGAAGAAAAAATACGCTTGCTCTGCGCTGAACCCGGCCAGCAGGGTGATATTTACCAGACCGCTTTGAACGGTCACTTGCGTGCCGGCGGTCAACGGACCCGGGCGCACATTTCTCTCAGCTGCTCGAACGCGCTGGGTCTCAGCCAATCTGACTCGATTGCATTAGCGGCATCGGTGGAGTTGCTCCACAATGCTTCTCTAGTCCAGGACGACTTACAGGACAGAGCAACGACGCGGCGCGGAGCCGCAACCGTTTGGACCGAACACGGGGCTGACTGCGCAATCGGTCTGACCGACCTCATGATCGCCGCCGCTTTTCGCGCTCTCGGCGAAATTTCTCAACCCGCTGCGATACCGGGACTGATCGAAAATCTTTACCGCGCTATTTCCATCACTCTTCGAGGGCAAACCGATGATCTCAGCGGAAAAGCCGCCAGTCTCGAAAGCGCCCTCTCTATTGCCCGTCGGAAGTCGGGCCCTCTCTTTGCCCTCTCCCTTGAACTGCCCCTTTACCTGAGCGGGAGACATGAATTTCTCGGTCAGGCGTTCGAAGCCGCCGAGGCCTTTGGTCTGGGTTATCAGATCTATGATGACATCGTGGACCTCGATGAAGATTGTGCTGCCAAGTCTCATGGCAACACAGTGCTAGCCCTCGAGATTTCGCTGCCTCCGGAGGAATCGCGTAATTCTGCCCGCCTTCTCGCGGAACAATATCTCGAGAGATCCTCATCCATGGCCCGGGAGCTTCCTTCAGACTCCGGCCGGGCGCTCGTTGACCTGGCCTCCCGGATCGGCGAACGGCTCAACGATCTTTTCGATGTCTAGGGCCATTGTGATCGGTGGCGGCTTTGGGGGCATGGCAGCGGCTTTGCGCCTGCGTGCCCGCGGTTACGAAGTGACTATCGTAGACCGCTGCAAGCGGCTTGGTGGCCGCGCTCAGGTTTTTGAGCGCGACGGATTTCGGCACGATGCGGGGCCTACGGTCATCACCGCCCCCTTTCTTTTCGACGAGCTTTTTGAACTCTTCGGGAAGCAGCGCAGCGACTATGTGGAGTTTGTGCCACTCACTCCCTGGTATCGATTCCAATTCCCTTCCGGCGAGACCTTCGACTACGGCGGAACGGTCGAGAGCACCCTCGAAGAGATCGCCCGCTTTTGTCCGGAGGACGTCGCCGGTTACAAGGGATTGCTGGAGCAATCGCGCAAGATATTCGACGTCGGGTTCACTCAACTGTCCGACCAGCCTTTCGACTCCTTCGGGACAATGATGGCCCAGGTGCCCAATCTGACCAAGCTCGGTTGCTATCGGACCGTTTGGCAATTGGTGAGCCATCACCTCAAAGATCCTCGCCTGAGACAGGCCTTTTCAATCCAGCCGCTTCTCGTCGGAGGGAACCCCTTCGACACCACGAGCATCTACGGCCTCATCCACTACCTTGAGCGCGAGTGGGGAGTTCACTTCGCGATGGGCGGCACCGGCGCCATCGTCGACGCGTTCAGCAGGTTGATGGATGAAGTCGGCATCCAAGTCAGGCTCGATACGACCGTTGATTCCGTGACGGTGGAAAACGGGACGGCCGTAGGCGTGCAGCTTGAGGGTGGTGAGATACTCGATTCCGAGATCGTGGTTTCAAATGCGGATCCCGCCCATCTCTACCGAAAGATGCTGCCCGAGGCGGACCAGAAATTGTCCGCCCGCTTCAAAAAACGACGGGCGAAAATGTCGATGGGACTTTTCGTTCTTTTCTTCGGAACGCGGAGGCAATATCCAGAGGTTGCCCACCACACGATCTGGCTCGGTCAACGCTACCGTGATCTCCTGCGTGAGATCTTCGATGGCAAAGAGTTGCCGGAGGATTTCTCCCTCTACCTCCACCGTCCCACCGCGACCGACTCCAGTTTCGCCCCGGAGGGTTGCGATTCGTTTTATGTGCTCGCCCCGGTGCCGAACCTGAAAGCTGATATCGACTGGGAAGCCGAGGGCCCCCTCCTCCAGGAGCGGATCGTGAAGGCGCTCAGCGATTCCATCCTCCCGGGCCTCGAAAATGAAATCACGGCTGACTTTTTCATGACACCTAAAGATTTCGCAGACGATTATCTCAGCGTTGCCGGGGCCGGCTTTTCGGTCGCCCCGATCTTCAGTCAATCGGCCTGGTTCCGTTTCCACAACCGCGCCGAGGGCCCCGAAAACCTCTACCTCGTCGGAGCCGGAACGCACCCAGGAGCGGGGTTGCCCGGAGTTCTCTGCTCAGCCAAGGTGCTTGATCGTATTGTGAAGGAACCGCATTTCGTACACGACAGGAAATCCGAAGCTGCTGTCACCCCATGAAAACGGGTTCGGCAACACTCGAGGCAGGACCATCCGCCGCCGCTAGCTCCGCCGAAGGAACCCTGAAACGACACGGTAAGTCTTTTCACTTTGCCGGGAAATTTCTACCGCAGGAATCGTTCGAGCGTTGCGCTCGGCTGTACAAATTTTGCCGTTTTCTGGACGATCTCGCGGACGAATCTCCCAATCCAGACTTGGCCGCACGGCAACTCGAGGAGATCGAAAGGGACCTTCTCGAGGCAAACCGTCGTGACCCTGCCACCGCCGATTTTCTCGATCTGGCAGGCGAATGCGACTTCGATGTCGATCCGGCGGTTGAGCTGGCGCGAGGGGTGAAAGGTGACCTCGCGGGCGTAGCATTCGGCGTCGAAGCCGAACTCAAGCAGTATGCCTACCGGGTCGCAGGAACGGTGGGCCTGATGATGAGCGGCGTCCTTGGCGTCAAGAGTCCGGCCGCATTCCCTCACGCGATCGATCTGGGCGTGGCGATGCAGCTCACCAACATCGCGCGCGATGTGAGTGAAGACGCCCGAAATGGGCGACGATATCTACCTGCGGATTTGTTTACGCAGGCCCCCAGGATCGAAATGCTCGCGGCAGGTAATCCCGCGATCCACGGAGAGATCCGCGAAGCTGTGCAATGGCTCCTCGATGAAGCGGACCGATACTACGATTCTGGCATCTCCGGTCTCGCCTACCTCCCTTGGCGCGCCCGGCTCGGCATTTTGGTGGCGGCGCGTCTTTACCAATCCATCGGGACAGAGATTCGAGCAATGGATTTTGCGGTCTGGGAGGGTCGGGCGAAGGTTTCCCTCCGGAAGAAGATTCTCATTTCAGCCCGGACCTTAGTCTATTTCTGCCTCCACGGTGAGCTCAGAAGAAAGCCCGATCGCCACGACCCCAAACTCCACCGGCACCTCGCGGGATTTCCCCGGGCTCAAGCGCCGACCCATGACCAAAGTAATTCATGAAGACAATTGATTTAGCCATCATTGGCGGCGGCTGCGCCGGACTTTCGCTCGCTCGTGACATCGCCCTGCGTCTGGAAGGCAAACAAAATGGGCGCGAAGTCACCGTTTTTGAACCTCGGACGCACTATGAAAACGATCGGACCTGGTGTTTCTGGTCACTACAGGGCGAAACGGAGGATCCCTTGATAAGTTGCCGCTGGAAGTCCTGGCAGTTTTCCAGAAACGGCGAGACGGTCCTCCACCGCTCTTCCCAGTCACGGTATTGTCTCGTCTCGGGGGCTGATTTTTACGCCGACGCAATCCCGACGATTGAGCGCGCCGACGGCTTTGACCTTCGGCTCGGGGTTCAGGTAAAATCCGTCGAGTCCTGCGCCAATGGATTCAGGGTGGTGACCACGGACGGCGACTATCTGGCGCGGCGGGTTGTCGATACCCGGCCGCCGACTTACCCGAAGGGAAACGAAGCGGTTCTTTATCAAGCCTTTGAAGGAATCGAAATCGAGACTCCGCATGAAATCGGAGATTTGGAAATTGCGAACTTGATGACACAGATGCATACCGATGAGGACGGCTTCGGGTTTGACTACATTCTACCGCTGGGATCGGGGCAATGGTTGGTCGAAGCGACCCTCTTCGGGTTCGAACCGGGGTGCGGAAGCCGCTTGTCGGAAAAGCTCCAGGCCTGCCTCAATCGCCTCGTCCCGGACGGTGACTTCCGCTGCCTGCGAACGGAAAAGGGGATGATTCCAATGGGTTACCGAAATCCGGAGCCGGAAAGCGACTCGGGTTGGGTCAAAGCCGGGACCGCTGGTGGGGCGGTCCGCGCTGCCAGTGGCTATGCTTATCGACGAATTCAGCGATGGTCGCGGGAGTGCGCGCGGCAATTCATCGAGTCCGGTGAAGTCTCACGGCACCCGGAAGACTCGTGGCCGAGGCGGAAAATGGATTTCCTCTTTCTCAAAGTGCTGCGCAACGAACCACAGTTGGCTCCCGAGCTTTTCTACCGTCTGACCAGTAGAATTACACCCGATGCGATGGCGCGGTTCATGATGGATCGAGCAAGCGGTCTTGACCTCTTCGCGGTGATGTGGTCACTCCCCAAAATGCCGTTTCTCAGGAACCTTCTCAAACGGGATCATCTCGCACGCCGTCTCCCTTTGCAGAAGGGTGCCGCATGACACGGGCGCGTCGAATTCAACGAGTTGCTTTCTTCCTTTCTGCCCTGGGATTAAGCCTCCTCGTTTATTCCGGAATCGCACTTCCCCGGGGGGCGCTTGTCGCCATCATTGCTGTCCTCGTTGCTGTCCTCGGCCTGCCCCATGGAGCGCTCGATCCGCTCGTGGCGCGAAAAGCAGGCTTGTGGAAAAGTATCTCCGGGGTCGCTGGTTTCATGGGAGCTTATCTTCTCCTTGCCGCGGTTGCCGGGCTGCTTTGGGTGTGGGCACCAAAATTCTCACTGGTCGCTTTCCTCGCCTATTCGGCCTGGCATTTCTCGGGTGATTGGCGGGACTGGCTTTCCCCGGGGTGGCGACTTTGCGCGGGAGCAACCGTCATTTGCGCCCCCTCGCTTCTCTACCCTGACCTTGTCGCCGAATACTTTTCCGTGCTCACAGGCGCGGAGGCGACCTCTCTTGTCCGGGTGCTGCACTGGCTCGCGTTTCCGGCGCTCGTCGGGACAATTTTTTCAGCCGCCCGATGCCTCCGCACGCGTCCCGCGGTCGCCGCGGAACTGGCTGTTCTTGCCTTATCGGCGGTTGTCCTGCCTCCGCTGGTCTTTTTCCTTCTCTACTTCTGCAGCCTCCACAGCCCGCGGCATCTCATTGATACGGTGCAGGGAATGAATCCCGCCACCGCCGCCGCGACCGCCGCCGGACTGACCCTCGTAACCGTTGGTCTCGGTGCCTTATTTTTTGTCTTATCGCCCTCCACACAAGTCGACGAGCGACTCCTTCAGATCACCTTCATTGGTCTGGCCGTACTCACGGTTCCCCACATGATCCTGATCGAATATTATGCCGCTCGAACCGAGAACGAGCCAGCCCTGGCATCAACTCCGCCGGGCTTTAAAAACAGCTCACAGATGACTCGATGAAATCGATCTACAATACACTTCAAGAGCGTCTCATCTCCGAGAGCGCGCCATGTTGGGGAACGCGTCGTCGTCACCATCGCGCTGGTTGCTTTTGCAGTTCACCTGGTTTTGATCGCTCTGCGTTATTTTGACTGGCTCCCGGCCGACACTCATCATCTCGATGAGCTTTTGACCAATCCGATTGCGGCGATCTACACACCGTTCTCCTTCATCCTCGTTTATGAGGTTTACCTCCTCCTGTTTTACCTGCCCCAGTCGATTACCCAATACGTTGCCCGTCAGTATGAGATCATTACCCTGATCATTGTTCGCCGGATTTTCAAAGACATCGCCAATCTTGAGGTGACCACTGAATGGTTCAGTCGGCCGGAGGATTTGCAGCTTATCTACGATATTGCTGCGACGCTCATTCTCTTTTTACTGATCATCCTTTTTTACCGCTTAGCCCCGCCCCGCCCCGCGGCAGAAAAAAGTAAGGAGCCACTTCCCACCGAGCTCCGCCGCTTTATCTTTTGCAAGAACGTGATCAGCCTGCTGCTGGTCCCGGCGCTCCTCGGCCTTGCCATCTATAGCTTCGCCGTCTGGACAAAAGAGACGTTTTTCATGGTAAGCATAGCGACCGTCAATTTCAGCGACGTGAATAAAGTCTTCTTCGAAGATTTTTTCAGTGTTCTCGTGATGGTCGACGTGTTCCTGCTCCTTCTCTCCCTGATTCACAATGATAGTTTTCCGAAGGTGATACGGAATTCCGGATTCGTCATTTCCACGATCTTAATCAAGATTTCCTTTAGCGCTGAGGGGATTGTCAATGTCGCGCTAATCCTCGCCGGGGTTTCTTTCGGAGTGGCCATTCTCTGGGCACACAATCTTTCTGCACCCCCTCCTACCCGGGACGATGCGAGGTGTCCGGACGTTGGGGTTGAAAAAGCAATTTCCTAGCAGTAGCAGTTACGGTCTCATGGCCTTTTGATCTGATTTCCTTCACGACCTGGGGCGAGGGCTGCTTTGATCGCGTGATTTTACTTTACGCCCCTCGCTATTAATCTATCAATAATGGCCTTTTGTACTC